>PAGD01000020.1 GCA_002704345.1 Rhodobiaceae bacterium
AAAACTTATTAAATATTTTTTCATCACTAGGTGAAGAGCCGATTTTAAATATTCTTAATAATTATTCTGGAAAACAGTTTTCTGATTTTAAAAATGATTTATCAGATTTATTGATTAACAGGTTATCGCCAATAAGGCAGGAATTGATAAAAATTGATAATGATGAGGGTTTTCTTAGGGAAGTTCTTAATGACGGTGCTATAAAAGCAAGAGAAAAGTCAGAAAAAAATATAAANNAAATAAAAAAAATTATTGGCCTAGGTTAGATATATAATAAAGGTTATGATATGAGAGAAAAATTTTTAGCAGTATTCGATGGAACGGATGAATGTAAGTCGGCTGTTAGATATGCATCAAGAAGGGCGCAATTAAATAATGCCGACCTTTTGATNGTAGCAACAGTTGATACTGCGGAATTTACATATTGGCTAAGTATAAATAGTAAGATGATTAATAATATTGAGAAAGAGTCAAAAGAAATGNTGAAAGATCTNTCTAAAGAAATTCTCTCTTACTCAGATATAAAATGTGACTATATTATTGAACATGGATCAAAGCTTGATGCAGTTAGGAAGCTTATTGAAGAAGATAAGTTAATATCCCTTCTTGTTCTTGCNTCTAACAAAAAAGATAAAAAACCAGGGGTCTTGGTTGAAACAATATCGGGTGAAGGATATTCTATTCCCGTTGTAGTTTTGCCTGGTAATTTAANTGATGATAGNATCGATAAGCTTGCTGGCTATAGAGATTAATTAGAGGAGAAGAAATGTTTATACAAACTGAAGAAACCCCGAATCCTTCGACCATGAAATTTATTCCTGGAAAAGATGTAATGGGAGATAGTGGTAAAACTATTTATTTTAAGGATTCTACAGATGCAAAAAATTCTCCACTGGCAATATCTTTATTTGATATCGAAGGTGTTGAGGGCGTATTTCTGGGATCTGATTTTTTAACGATTACTGTTAAGGATATNGAGTGGAGCAATATAAAGCCNTCTATCCTNGGGGTAATTATGAATCATTTTGTTTCAGAANCCCCAATACTTTTTAATGAAAATNTAGATAGTGTAAAATCAGAGAAACTTGATGAAGTTTCAGAAAAGATCAAAGATATAATTTCTACTCACGTTAGACCAGCAGTTGCTCAAGATGGCGGTGATATTGTTTTTGAAAGTTATAGAGATGGTATAGTTTATGTAACNATGAAGGGTTCTTGTGANGGTTGTCCTTCCTCNGCCATGACATTAAAAAACGGTGTTGAGAATCTTTTAAAACATTATATTCCNGAGGTACAAGGTGTCAGTATCTGAGAAAGATATTAAGAAAATTATATTTTCTAATGCGAGAACNTATAACGATTGGCAGAGGAAAGGTGTTTCAAATAAGATCTTAAATGAATTATATGACCTAATGAAGTTTGGNCCGACTAGTGCAAATTGCTCACCGTCTAGAATAATTTTTATCAAATCACCTGAGGCCAAAGAAAGGCTAAAGCCTTTTATTATTGAATCCAATTTAGAAAAAACAATGACAGCTCCAGTAACCGCTATAATTGCATTTGATATTGATTTCCATAAGCATTTACCGAAACTATTCCCTCATGATCTAGATGCTCAAAACTGGTTTAATTATTCTCAAGAAGTTGCCTATACCAATGCTTTCAGGAATAGCTCAATTCAAGGCGGNTATTTTATTATTGCCGCTAGAATGCTTGGTTTAGATTGTGGTCCAATGTCAGGCTTTGATCAAAATGGCCTTGATAAAGAGTTTTTTCCAAACTCAANCATTAAATCAAACTTTCTTTGTAACATAGGGTATGGTGACTCAACTAATATTTTTAAACGTTCTCCAAGATTTGAATTTGATGAAGTTTGTGAGATTTTATAATTTATGAAATTTCTTTGTTTGGATACAACCTTAAATAACTGTTCTATTCATNTTGTATCTCCCGGTAAAGAGTGTCTTACTGTAAGCGATAATCANGTACCTCCTTCCGATGTAATACCAATTCTTGTCAAAAAGGCAATGTTGAANCTTAATCTTAAAATTTCTGATATTGATGGAATAATTGTTGCTACTGGACCAGGTAATTTTACAAGTTTAAGGGTNGGAATTTCTTTTGGCGTTGGTTTATCAAAATCTCTTTCAATTCCTATATATGGAGTATCTTCANTCCAATCTTTAGTGTTCAGCTTTAGAGAAGANATTAAAAAAAATGANAATTTCCTTGTGACAATAAAGGCAAGAGGCGAAGATTATTTTTTTCAGCTATTTGATAATAAGGCTAAACCATCAGCCGAGGCTGTAAAGGCGAATATTTTTTATGCCCAGGAACTTTTTGCCAATTACAATTTATCTTTCATAGGAGATGGTTCTTTAGATATAGCAATAAAATTGGGGCAAAAAGAAAATATTATTTGCAATAATAATGATATTGATTTCTTGAAAGTTTTTGAAAATATGAACAAAAATATATTAAAATATAAGGATAATGTTTGGCCTTTATATTTGGCTGAACCTGTTGCGGAGAAAAAAGACCCACAATGGTTTGCAAAAAAGGAGAAATAAAATTAANCCCCTTAAGGCTTAATAATTTTAAAGAAATTTATAATCTACAANAGCAAAGTGGCGAAAGCNCATGGNGAAAAGAGTCNCTAGTCCATTTTTTAAAAAANGGGAGCGGTTCAGGGTTTATTTTGTATAAAGAAGCATTGGGAATTGGGTATATTTTGGCTAGAAAAATCCAAAATGATCTAGAAATAATNTCTCTTGGGATTCTTCCAGATTATAGAAGAATNGGATTAGGATCTATTTTGTTTAAAGAAATGGAAAAATGTATTATTAGTGGCAAAAGAGCAAAACTTTTTCTAGAAGTTAATAACAATAACAAGAAAGCGAAAAGCTTCTATAAATCAATGGGCTTGAAAGAAATTAGAGTTTTAGAAAAATATTATAAGGCTGATGATGGGTATGAAGATGGACTGATGTTATCAAAAGTTTATATTTGATGATTACAATAAAAAATATTCTTGCTAAGGTGTAAAAATGACAATTGAAGAAATGTGCGAACATAAATCGATGAGAATGACCGACCAGAGAAGAGTCATTGCAAAAATTCTCGATAATGCAGACGATCACCCGGATGTTGAGGAGTTGCACAAAAGAGCATGTTTAATTGATAAAAATATTTCAGTCGCTACTGTCTATAGAACCGTTAGACTCTTTGAAGAGGCGGGAATTCTTGTTCGACATGAATTTAAAGATGGTAGATCAAGATATGAGAATGTTGATACTAGCGATCATCACGATCATCTTATTGATATTGAAAATGGTGAGATAATAGAATTTATGAATGAAGAAATAGAGGTTATTCAAAAAAAAATTGCTGATACTTTAGGTTATGAATTAATTGATCATCGACTAGAGCTTTATGGTAGACCAAAGGCGACCAAAAAGAATCCAAAATAAATGCAAATCAAAAAAGATAAGAAAAAATCTCTTTTTATAAAGAGCTATGGATGTCAGATGAATGAGTATGACTCTGAGCGAATGGCTGAAATACTTGAGCCCCATAATTATTCCTCGGTTAATGAACCAGACCAGGCTGATCTAATAATATTAAATACATGTCATATTAGAGAAAAAGCTGCAGAAAAAATTTACTCAGAGCTAGGGCGGCTAAAAAAAATTAATAATAAGAATGATAAAAATCCAAAGATTGCTGTAGCAGGATGTGTTGGTCAGGCAGAAGGACAAGAAATTATAAATAGATCGCCAATTGTTGATCTTGTTTTTGGCCCACTCACTTATCACCAGCTACCAGAGATGCTTGAAAGTATTGAAACTGATAAAGGATTTCCAAGAAAGAAATTAGTTAATATAGAAATCCCAGATATTGATAAATTCGATCAATTAAAAGGTTCACGCAAATCCTTAAGGTCAATTAGCTCCCTATTATCAGTTCAGGAAGGGTGTGATAAATTCTGTTCTTTTTGTGTTGTTCCTTATACACGTGGTGTAGAAATATCTAGACCCGCTAGTCAAATTACAAAAGAAGCAATAGAGCTTATTGAGAATGGTGCTAAAGAAATAATTCTTTTAGGTCAAAATGTTAATGCCTGGTTCGGCAAGGGGCTTGATGAATCTGATTGGACTTTTGCAAGGCTTATTAGAGAATTGTCTAAACTTGAAATAGAAAGAATCAGATACATTACAAGTCATCCTAGAGATATGACTGACGAATTAATGCGTTCTCATAAAGATATAGAAAAACTTCAACCTTATCTTCACCTTCCTGTTCAATCGGGTTCAGATAAAGTCCTTAAAGAAATGAATAGAGGGTATACTTTTTCTGATTACATGAAAATTATTGATAAAACTAGAGAGTATAGACCGGATATTGCAGTATCTGGGGATTTTATTGTTGGATTTCCAGGTGAAACAGATAAAGATTTTCAAGATACATTGAAAATTGTAAAAGAAGTAAAGTATGCCCATGCTTATAGTTTTAAATATTCATCAAGACCAGGAACACCAGCATCTTTGATGGAAAACCATATTGAAGAACATGTTAAAACAGAAAGACTTAAGATTTTGCAGGATTTAATAAAAGAACATACTAGAGGTTTTAATAAATCTTTTGTTGGGAAAGAAATTGATGTTCTTATTGATAAACCAGGTAATGGTGAAAATAGATTATCAGGCAGATCGGCATATTTACAATCAGTTCATATGGATGGAAATACATCAATGATTGGTGAAATTATAAGAGCAAAAGTTACAAAGTCGAGGGATAATAGTCTTGAATGTGTTATTTTATAAAGTGTAATAATGAAGACAAATAGAAATCAATTAAAGGAAATAAGTAAGGTCATAGAGTTAGATGATAATTCTTGTTTAGTAGATTTATATGGCGAGCATGATGAAAACCTTTCTAAGCTAGAGAATAACTTTGGTATACATATTTCATATAGAGGTAATATATTAGAATTTAGGGGGGAATCNGAGCCCTGCCTTNATGCAAGTCAATTAGTCTTAAAAATNTATAAAAAACTGTTAAAGGGAGAAAGAATTAATTCAGAAATGTTTGATAATTTNTCTAAGAAGGATGTTCTTGCAAGCGCCGATAGACTAAATACAGTTTTAATTAAAACAAAAAAAAAAGAATATTTATGCTAGATCCTCTAACCAGACTAAATTTGTTGAATTAATAAAATCCAAAGATTTAGTTTTTGGAGTTGGGCCTGCTGGAACTGGTAAGACTTATCTCGCAGTTGCCTGTGCCGTAGAGTCGCTTCTNAAAAAAGATATTAATAAAATAATTTTATCTAGACCTGCGGTTGAGGCAGGTGAAAGNCTGGGATTCCTTCCTGGCGATTTGAAGGAAAAAATTGATCCTTATTTGAGACCTTTATATGATGCTATGAATGACCTGATACCAGAAAAAACTCTTGAGAGATATATNGAGAATAATACAATTGAGATTGCTCCTTTGGCCTTTATGAGGGGAAGAACCCTTGAAAACGCTTTTATTATTTTAGATGAAGCTCAAAATACTTCTTCAATGCAAATGAAGATGTTTNTAACAAGGCTTGGAAAAAATTCGAGTATGGTTGTTGTTGGCGACTCAACACAAATTGATTTACCAAGAGGCGAGAGATCTGGATTATCNGAGATTTTGGAAATTATGCCAAAGACNAATGATATTGGACAGGTTCATTTTAAAAATAAGGATATAACAAGACATCGTCTTGTATCAAAAATCGTNAAAGCATATGAGAATAATAAAAGAGAGACAAAAAAATAGTGTCTAATATTTTAATTGATATCTCAGCCAGCAATGAATGGAATAAGGAGGAGGTTTCTTTGGTAANGAAAATTCTATTATTTTCATTTAATTCCTTNTCGGATGAAAAGTGTATAGAGATAAGCGTTAGATTAACTGGCGATGAAGAAATAAAGTCATTAAATAAACAATATCGAGATAAAAATATTTCTACAAATGTTTTATCCTTCCCTTCCCTAAATGACTCTATTCATCCAGAAGCGTTTGAGATATTGGGGGATATTGTAATTTCGAAAGATACAGTTTTAAAGGAAGCTCAAAATTCCAATAAGAGTTTCGAACAACATTTATCACATCTTGGTATTCATGGTTTACTTCATTTAATGGGTTTTTCACATGAAGAAGAAAATGATGCTTTAATTATGGAGGGTATCGAGGTTAAAATTTTAAAAGAATTAGGGATACCTAATCCCTATGAAGGTGTTGTATGAAAATAGAATTAGAAAAAATACTTATTGAAATAAAAAATTATACGATTAACTTTTTTGGTCTCTTATCAAAAAAAGAATCCAGTTCATTAAAATCAATTCTTGAAGATCACGTTGATCATCGAAGAGAGTTTAGTGCTTCAGAAAAAAATATGTTAATTAATATTGTTGGATTTGGTGAATCTCGTGTTGAAGACTCTATGGTTCCAAGAGCAGATATTATAGCTGTAGATATTAAGACTCCTCCTGAAGAAATTATAAAGCTATTTTCTGAGTGTAATCATTCTAGGATTGCATTGTACAGATCAACCTTAGATGACCCTATAGGAATGCTTCATATTAAAGATTTTGTTGGAGCCCTATCCCAGATGAAAATTGGTGATATTAAAATTAAAACTTTAGTTAAGGATATTCTTTTTGTACCACCCTCGATGAAGTCAAGAGAACTTCTTTTAAAGATGCAGGCATCGAGAATTCATATGGCGCTTGTTGTTGACGAGTATGGAGGAACAGATGGCTTATTAACAATTGAAAATCTTATAGAAGAAATCGTTGGAGAAATAGAAGATGAACATTCGGGAACAGATATACAAAAGATAAATGTCTATGAAAATTTTCTAGATGTTTCTGCGCGTACAAAGATTGAAGAGGTCGAAGAGATTTTAGGGTTTTCATTGTTAGAAGAAGAGGTTGATGAGGAAATAGAAACTATTGGTGGGCTAGTATTTCTTTTGGCAGGAAGAATACCTCAAAGGGGAGAGTTAATCACTCACCCAAAAGGATTTGAAATTGAAGTACGAGAGGTGGATCAAAGAAAAATTATAAAAGTTAGATTTAGAATAAATTCTAAGCATAATTTTTAGTCATTTAGGGTTAATATGAAATTAAATTTTTATAGTTTCTTCTTGNTTAGTTTAATTTGTTTATTTGCCGGGTCTATTTCAATTTTCTCTCAGGCACCGTTTAATTTCTTGCCCATTCTTTTTTTTAGTTTTCCTATTTTTTTTCATGTCATAAAGGGTATAGGATCAGAGAATTCTTTTTTTAAGAGGTTATTTAGGTTTATCTATTTTGGAAGCATTTTCCTATATGGATATTTCTTCTTTGGACTCTTTTGGATCAGCTCTGCCTTTAATTACAGAGAAGAATTTGAAGGATTAAAGTTATTAAGTATCTTTGGCCTTCCCCTTCTTCTTGTTTTTTTATCAAGCCCTGGTTGGATTATCACAGCATTTTTTTGGGGGCCAAGGCTACAAAGTTGTTTTGCCATAGCCCTAGGTGTAATAGTTGGCGAATACTCTAGAAGTATTTTGTTAACTGGTTTTCCTTGGAATTTATTTGGCCATTCATTATCCTTTGATGATAGAGCGATGCAAATCACATCAATTATTGGTGTTCATTCGGCAAGTTTCTTAGTTATATTGTCTTCCTTAACCCCAATCCTGCTTATCAATAAGAAAACTATTTTACCTGGATTAATTACAGCTATTATTCTTCCACTTTTAATTTTTTACGGCTCCTTAAGGATACCAGATCAATTAAATTTTTCTGAAAAAAATTTTTTATTAGTTCAACCAAATATTACCCAGGACATAAAATTGGGTCCTGATAGTTTTCTATTTTCTATGGATAAGCTTATTGATTTATCCGCAAGGAATCGCAATGCAGATCTTATTATTTGGCCTGAAAGTGCACTACCTGTTTTGCTTTCAGATAATGAACAAATAAGGAAACATATAATGGATTCTATAGATGGAGATTCAAGCCTTTTAGTTGGAAACATTAGAATTGATAGCTTAAAGGATTATAAAAATTCTTCTTTTTTAATTAATGAAAAAGGAAAAATAATTTCATCTTATGATAAAGTTCATTTAGTACCATTTGGAGAATACTTACCCTTTTCTAGTCTTATAAATAAATTTAACTTTTTAAAAGTGATTTCGACTGATGATGGCTTTCAAAAAGGATCATCTTTTGAGCCTATCCAAACACCAATTGGTTTGGCTCGAATATTGATTTGTTATGAAATAATTTTTTCGAGAGAAATAATACGTTCTGATATAAAACCCGAAGTTCTAATTAATATTACAAATGATGCCTGGTTTGATAAATTTTCAGGCCCTTATCAACATTTTGAGAATGCTAGATTCCGTGCTATAGAGTTTGGTCTACCAGTTCTGAGGTCTGCAAATACTGGAATTTCTGCAGTTATTGGTCCTTATGGTAGAGTATTAAATAAAATTAAATTAGGTGATGAGGGTGTAATTTACTCTTCTTTGCCGAAAGAAATAAAAAATACCTTTTTTTCAAAATTTGGCGACTTCACATTATTGATTTTATTTATATTATGCATTTTAGGTTTTAGAACTAATTTAATGAGAGAGTACTCTAATGATAAAAAATAAAGATTTTTTATTTACATCTGAATCAGTATCAGAGGGACACCCTGATAAAATTTGCGATAGAATTTCTGATAGTATTCTTGACCTTTATATTGATGCTGATCCAGAAGCTAGGGTTGCAGTTGAAACACTTGTAACAACTGATCTTGTAGTAGTCTCAGGTGAAGTAAGATCTTTAACAAATATTACTAAACAATCCATTGAGGAAACTATAAGAACTGCAGTTAAAGAGATTGGATATGAACAAGATGGATTTCACTGGAAAACCTTAGAAACTAAAATCCTTTTACATGAACAATCTGCAGATATTGCTATGGGTGTTGACTCTGATGGGAATGCAAAGAAAGAAGGCGCAGGAGATCAAGGTATCATGTTTGGGTTTGCATGTAACGAAACGCCTGAATTTATGCCTGCTCCAATACTTTATTCTCATAAAATTTTAAAAAGATTAGCTGATAAAAGACATTCAGGCCTTATTGATGGAATACTTCCAGACTCTAAATCTCAGGTCACTTTAAAATACGAAGACAACAAACCTAAATACATAGACTCTATAGTTGTTTCTTCACAGCATACTGAAGATTGTTCTCAAGAGAGGATTCAGGAGATTGTTAAAGATATAATTCAAGAAGTTATGCCTAGAGAATGGCTGAAAGATAGTACTTCTTATATAGTTAATCCAACTGGAAAATTTGTTATTGGCGGACCTGTAGGCGATACAGGCTTAACCGGAAGAAAAATTATAGTTGATACATACGGCGGCTCTGCCCCTCATGGAGGAGGTGCTTTCTCAGGAAAGGATCCAACAAAAGTTGATCGATCAGCAGCTTATATCTCTAGATATCTAGCAAAAAATGTTGTTGCAGCAGGGATTGCTGATCGATGTACTATTCAACTTTCTTATGCCATTGGAATGTCAGAGCCATTATCCGTGTATGCTGANCTTCATGAGACCGGAAAAGTTTCAGAGCAGGCCTTAGTAAAAGCTTTAAGAGGTTTAGTCGATTTAACACCAAAAGGTATAAGAGAAACCTTGGATTTAAATAAACCTATTTATACTCAAACCTCCTCTTATGGACATTTTGGAAGAGAGGCAAACTCGAGCGGTGGCTTTGGTTGGGAAAAATTAGATTTAGTTGATTCTTTATCTGATGCCATCAAATAAAGCGCAAAATAATATTATTACTGTTCGAGGCAGAGAGAGATCTTTAACTCCAAAGCAAAAATCTCTATTTTCTAATCTGGGCAATTATGGAATAGATCTATTATCTCTTAAAAAAGATAATATTCATATTAATAAGAAATTATTTTTTGAAATAGGTTTTGGTTCCGGTGATATTATTCATAAGCAAGCTAAGCTAAACCCGGATAATATATATATTGGTATTGAATATTATCGTAAAGGAATTGCTCAGTTAATAGAGAAAATTGAAAAGACTAATTTAAATAATTTAAAAATACTTCATGGCGATGCCAGAAGGCTTTTGGAAGATATTCCCGATCAGATATTNGATGAAATATGGATTTTTTTCCCAGACCCTTGGCCAAAGAAGAGGCATTCAAAAAGAAGATTTCTTCAATTAGAAATTATTAAAATGTTACATAAAAAGATTAAGANTGGAGGAAAGCTATTAATTTCGTCAGATGATAAAAATTATATTGCATGGACGTTGAGTTTAATCTTTATCGGAAAGTATTTTAGTTGGTTAGCCGAAAGCCCTTCTGATTGGAGGCTACCAAGTAATAATTATTTTGGTTCTAAGTATGAAAAAAAAGGACTTAAAAGTGATAGAGAGCCATATTTTCTTAAATTTCTAAAAATTTAATGATCTCTTTGTTTGATTAATAATCTTGAACTTAATTCTTAATTAAGTTAGAAGATAAGTATATTTCGAATTTGTTGATTAAAATACGAAGTGGGCAGGCTTGACCTTTCCCGCTTTTTTTATTTTCTGGATGCTAAATGTTGGAAGAAAAGAAGAGGATAGATTATTTTGAACATCTTGTCGCCCCTGATAAAGCGAGAGATTTTTTGTCAATATTTGAGAAAGTTTTAAGTAAAACACCATATAATTTGGTGAGATTAAAGGTTAATGGGAGTGATGAACTTCAAATACAAGTTATGGCAGAGAGAGATGATAGATCAATGATAATTGAAGATTGTAAAAAATTAAGTACATTGTTGGTTGATTTTATTGAAGATTCTGAAGGTCTTATGGATAATTATGTTCTAGAGGTTTCTTCCCCTGGCATTGATAGGCCACTAACTAGCAAAGAAGATTTTTCATTTTGGGCTGGGAACAATATTTCTTTAAGATTAAAAAAACCTATGAAATCTTTAAAAAAATATGANGGCAAACTTAAGGGTTTTTCTAATGAAAAGATAGAGGTAGATATTTCTAATGGCCTAGAAGAGAATNTGTTTATTGATCCTGCGATTATAAAAAGCATAAATGTTGTATGGTCACCAAAGGATACAAAATAAATTTAATTATAAATTATTACTGAAGAGGAAAAAATGTCAACAAAAGGAATTAGTGCAAATAGNCTTGAATTACTTCAAATTGCAGATGCGGTTGCAAGAGAAAAATCTATTGATAAAGCAATAGTTATTTCTGCAATGGAGGAGGCAATTCAAAAAGCTGCAGCATCTAGGTACGGAATTGAAAACAATATAAAAGCTGAAATTAATTCTGAGACTGGTTCTATAACATTAATGAGATTACTAGAGATTGTCGAAAAGGTTGAAGATTTTTCAACTCAAATTAATATTGAAGATGCTAAATTAAAAAATCCTGAGGCTGTATTAGGNGGNGATCCAATTGAAGAGGAGCTTCCCCCAATTGATTTTGGAAGAGTTGCTGCGCAAAGTGCTAAACAAGTAATTTTTCAAAAAGTACGTGAAGCTGAAAGAGAGAGACATTATGAGGAATTTAAAGATAGGGTTGGCGAAATTATTAGTGGTGTAATTAAGCGCGTCGAGTATGGAACCGTAATAGTTGATCTAGGAAGAGCAGAAGCAGTTATTCGTAAGGACGCACTCTTACCTAGAGAGGTTTATAAACCAGGCGATAGAGTAAGAGCATATATTATGGAAGTTAGAAGGGAGGTAAGAGGTCCTCAGATATTTCTATCAAGAACTCACTCGGACTTTATGGCGAATTTATTTGCTCAAGAAGTACCCGAAATTTATGACGGTATTATAGAAATTATTGGCGTTGCCAGGGATCCAGGTAGTAGAGCTAAGATAGCAGTATTATCAAAGGATTCTTCTATCGACCCTGTTGGTGCATGTGTTGGTATGAGAGGAAGTAGAGTTCAAGCTGTTGTAAACGAACTGCAAGGAGAGAAAATCGATATCTTATCATGGACAGATGATATTGCATCTTTCGTTGTTAAAGCACTCCAGCCAGCTGAAGTACAAAAAGTTGTTCTTTATGAAGGTGAGCAGAGGCTAGAAGTCGTAGTACCAGAGGAACAGTTATCATTAGCTATCGGAAGAAGAGGACAAAATGTGAGGTTGGCCTCTAGTTTATGTGGATGGGATATTGATATTCTTACTGAGGATCAAGAATCAGAGAGAAGACAAAAAGAATTTCAAGAAAGAACAAATTTATTTATGGAGGCCCTTGATGTCGATGAATTGCTTTCACAATTATTGGTTACAGAAGGATTTACTGATATAAATGAATTAGCATTTGTTGATTTAAAAGAAATTTCTAACATTGCTGGCTTTGATGAAGATACTGCTGAAGAAATACAAGCAAGGGCAACTGACTTTTTAAATAAAGAAAATAAAGAGCTTGAAGAAAAATGCAATGAGCTTGGTATAGCGGATGATTTGTTGGAAATAGAGGATCTTTCTCTTAAGATGATAGTTACCCTTGGTGAAAACGATGTTAAGANCCTTGAAGATTTTGCCTATTGCTCTTCTGATGATTTGCTCGGATGGGATGAAATAGTTGANGGTGAAAAGAAGCGAGAGGAAGGTATCCTTGAAGGATTTGATATAAGTATTTCTCAGGCTAATGACTTAATCATGTCAGCAAGAGTGAAGCTTGGAATAATTCCTGAGGAAGACGAGATTATTGGTGAGAATGAAGAAGGTGATGGCNAAAATAATGAGACAGATAATATAGTAAATGTTATCGATTAAATTCTAATTTGAGGCTACTAATTACTTTAACTACTTAATTGGAATAAAATTAAAGATAAAAATATGACAGACAAAATAACAAAAAGTAATAAAGAGCGGACCCTTACATTGAAACCAGGGGCTTCCTCAACGACAAATCCAAAAACCTCAAGATCACCTTCTAGAGTTTCGACTGTTGTTGTAGAATCTAGAAGAGGTAAAGTATCACAAACAAGGAAACCACAAGCCCCTAGGGTGAAGGTTAGAGGAGCTCCAACTGCACCCAATGTTTTTAAACCAAAAAATGAAACTAATGAAGATTCAACTTCAATTAGAAATTTAACTGATAATGAGAGAGATGCTAGAGAAAGAGCTCTAGAAAATGCAAAAATTAGAGAAGTTTCTGATCAAGAAAATAAAAAAGATAAAACTATTAAAAAATCTAAACCAAAAACCCCTGATTTAGATATTATTGATCCAGCAAATATACCCGCCAAGAAAGATCCTGAGAGACTTAAAGAAAAAACTAAACCTATAAAATCTGATTCATCTTCTGGGCCCAAAAAGAAAGAAGCAAAGAAAACAGAAAAAAATGAGAAATCTGATAGGTATAATAAAGACAATCAAAAAAGAAGGTCTGGGAAGCTTTCTATTTCTCAGGCCCTTAATGAAGAAGAAAGACAGCGTTCATTAGCTTCAATAAAGAGAAGACAGGAAAAAGCAAGAAAGAAAGCTAATTTAACAGATTCACCTAAAGAGAAAATTTCAAGAAATGTTGTTATACCAGAAGTTATTACTGTCCAGGAACTTTCAAATAGGATGGCGGAAAGAGGTGTTGATGTTATTAAGTCTTTAATGACCCAGGGAATGATGGTCAAAATTAATGATACTCTAGACTCTGATACTGCTCAGCTTATAGCTGAAGAATTTGGGCATACTGTTACAAGAGTTTCTGAGTCTGATATTGAGGAAGGAATTACGACTGTCGACGACCAAGAGAAGGACAAAAAACCTAGATCACCGGTAGTTACAGTTATGGGCCATGTTGACCATGGAAAAACAACTCTTCTTGATGCAATTAGGGAGTCAAATGATGTTGCCGGTGAAGCAGGAGGAATTACTCAGCACATTGGTGCATATCAAACGAAAGTTAAAGACAACAAAAAAATTACATTCATAGATACACCAGGCCATGCTGCCTTTACTTCAATGAGAGCAAGAGGAGCAAAGGTTACTGATATTGTAATTTTAGTTGTTGCTGCTGATGATGGTGTTATGCCTCAAACAATAGAAGCAATAAATCACGCTAAAGAGGCGGAAGCTCCTATTATCGTTGCTATAAATAAGATAGATAAGCCTGGGGCAAATCCAACTAACGCTAGAAATGCACTATTACAACATGAAATAATTGTTGAAGAATTAGGTGGTGAAATTCAATCAGTAGAGCTATCAGCTCTTACAAAAGATGGAATTGATGACCTTATNGATGCAATTGTTCTTCANGCTGAATTATTNGATTTAAAGGCAAACCCAAATAGGGCNGCTGAGGGTTTTGTAATTGAAGCTAAGCTTGATAAAAATAGAGGTCCAGCAGTCTCAGCAATAATTCAACGTGGTACATTAAAGATTGGCGATATATTGGTTATGGGTCAGCACTCAGGAAAGGTTAGATCATTAGTGAACGATCAAGGTGAAGTAATAAAAGAATGTTATCCAGGTGAACCAGTTGAAATTCTTGGAATGAGTCAAACTCCAGAGGCTGGAGATATTCTATCTGTTGTTGAAAGTGATGCGAGGGCGAGGGAAATATCGGAGTACAGAAAAAGGAAATCAAAGTCAGTTTCTCCTAACCTATCTCAGGTAAATCTTGAGCAACTATTTTCTAAGTCTAATCAAACTCAAAAAAAAGAAATTCTTGTTATTGTTAAGGCTGATGTACATGGTTCTTCTGAAGCAATAAAGGAGGGCCTTCTTGGTCTTGGGAATGACGAAGTTTCTTGCAGAGTTATCCATGCAGGTGCAGGAGCAATTTCTGAGAGCGATATAACTTTAGCAGAAGCTTCTAACGCCATGGTTCTTGGTTTTAACGTTAGGGCGAATAATCAAGCAAAAGTATTGGCTGAAGGATCTGGAGTTACAATTCTTTATCATTCAATAATTTATGATTTATTAGATGATATTAANGCCCTTCTCGAAGGAAAACTTGATCCNGAGCTTCGTTCTACCATTACNGGCACTGCTGAAGTTTTAGAAGTTTTCAAAAANTCAAAAATTGGAAATATTGCTGGCTGTAATGTTCTTGATGGAACAATCATTAAGGGCTTACATGGCAAACTATTAAGAGATGATATAGTTATTTACGACGGATTATTGTCTACGCTTAGGAGATTTAAAGATGATGCAAAAGAAGTCAAAGCTGGACAAGAATGTGGCTTATCTTTTGATAANAATCAAGATATTAAACCCGGTGATAAAATTGAATGTTACAAGGTTGATGAAATAAAAAGAACTATTTAAATAGCAGAGGGTTTTNGTTTGAATGATTTTTCATTAGATTTTCCTAGAGGTAAAGCCTCTCAACGGCAAATGAAAGTTCAAGAAATTCTTCGAGCGGCCTTAGTTGAGATATTACAAAGGGGTTTAACCAAAGAGCCAATTCTTGACAATTCCATGATTACCATAACTTATGTAGATGTTTCGCCAGATTTAAAACATGCAAAGTTTATTTTTTTACCTTTTGATGAAGAAAAAAAGGATGATTTTATAAAAGGTTTTAAAAGTGCCAACAAAAGAATAAGGAAAGAAATTGCTCAAAGGGTACAATTAAAATATACCCCAAGCTTGAGNTTTGTTTTTGATGATACTATTAAGGAAATTCGTAAATTAGATGAATTATTTTCATCAAACAAAGTAAGCAACGACATAAAGAGTTAACCTTATTGGCTAAAAGAAATTACTCTCATTATCCTGGNTGGCTTATTCTTGATAAGCCTTTGGGCNTTTCATCTGCCAAGGCTGTTAATATTATAAAAAGATTTTTTAATGTTAAAAAAGCTGGTCATGCAGGAACTCTTGACCCATTGGCATCTGGAGTTCTTCCTATTGCCTTAGATGATGCAACAAAAACAATTCCATACCTTGTTAACGCTAAAAAGAAATACAAATTTATTATTACTTGGGGGCAAAAAACAGAAACAGATGATTCTGAAGGAAAAGTTATTGAAGAAAGTGATGTAAGGCCGGAACCAGAAGAAATTAAAAAAATCCTTAGTTCATTTATAGGGAGTATTATTCAAACACCTCCTCATTATTCTGCAATTAAGATTAACGGAAAAAGAGCATACTCCCTTGCCAGGGAAAATATAGATTTTGAAATGCCTAAACGATCTGTAGATGTTTTCGATCTTAAGCTTTTAAGGCTAATAGATTATGACTCTGCAGAATTTGAGGTATTTTGTGGAAAAGGCTTTTATGTTAGGTCTTTGGCAAGAGAAATTGCCGAAAAACTAAATACATTTGGCCATATTAAAGAGCTTATAAGACTGGAAGTTGGACCTTTTAAACTTAAAAATGCTTTTCCTCTAGAAACTTTTGATAATTTAGTGCATAGTCCGCGCGAAGGAAGCGTGGATAAACAATTTCTTCTTCCTCTAGATAGTGTGCTGGACGACATCCCGGCTATAACTATTTCAGAAGAAGAAGTTAAAATGTTTCGTCATGGTCAGTCGATATCTAAAAAAATATCAAGTGATTTAATTCCTCAAGGTGGCGATGTTTTAATTAATGATGGTGTAAAATCTATCGGCATTGCAGTTTTTCTTGAATCAAAACTAAAACCAAAAAAAGTTTTTTCAAGTATAATTTAATATAAGGAGTAAATGATGTCGATTGAAGCAGAACGTAAACAAGAAGTAATTTCTGAATATGCATTAAAAGATGGGGACACTGGTTCTCCCGAAATTCAAGTAGCAATTTTGACAGAGAGAATAGTTAACCTCACTGAACATTTTAAAACTCATAAAAAGGATAATCATTCAAGGCAAGGCCTTTTAAAGATGGTAAACCTTAGGAGAAAGCTTTTAGATTATGTAAAATCTAAAGATCAAAAACGTTATGAAGACCTAATTAAAAGACTCGGTCTCAGAAGATAAATTAAAACGTTATTATAAATTCATAAACAAGAATATTTTTGAAATATAAAATATATACGAAATAGGTAAAATATAGATGTTTAAAATAGAAAATGAAGTATTAGAATGGGGTGGAAAAACCTTAACAATAGAAACAGGAAGGGTCGCACGTCAAGCGCACGGTTCAGTAATAGCAACATATGGTGGGACTTCAGTNCTTGCAACTGTTGTTGCTGATCATGAACCAAAACCAGGCTTAGATTTCTTCCCTTTAACTGTAAATTATCAAGAAAAAGCTTATGCAGCTGGTAAAATCCCTGGTGGATTTTTTAAGAGAGAAGGAAGACCATCTGAAAAAGAAACTTTAGTCTCAAGGTTAATCGATAGACCAATAAGACCGTTATTTGCTAAAGGCTTCCAAAACGAAACACAAGTAATAGCAACTGTTATTAGTTATGATGGTCAAAATGATGCAGATATAGTTGCTTTAGTTGCAGTTTCTGCAGCCTTAACATTATCAGGCGTACCTTTCATGGGCCCAATAGCTGCTGCGCGTGTAGGTTATATTGGAGGNGAGTATATTCTTAACCCAACTAAAGATGAGTTAGACGGCGAGTGTGATCTAGACCTAGTTGTTGCTGGGACTAATACAGCTGTTTTAATGGTTGAGTCTGAGGCAAAAGAATTATCCGAAGATGTTATGTTAGGTGCTGTGAGCTTTGGCCAAGAATCTTTTAAACCAGTTATTGAGGCAATTATTAGTCTTGCTGAAAAGGCAGCTAAAGAGCCCAGAGAATTAGTAGAAGTTGATCTCTCTGATCTTCAAAAAACAGTAAATAATTCGGTTAAGGATAAATTGATTGAAGCATACAAAGAGAGTGATAAGCAACTGAGGTCAAATAAAATATCAGATATAAAAAATGATTTATTATTAGAGTTTTCAGATAATGAAGATTTAGATATTTCAGAATCTGACATTAAAAATGTATTTAAGAATGTTGAAAAAGATATTGTCAGGGGAAGTATCTTGGATACGGGTCTAAGAATTGACGGAAGGGATTTAAAAACAGTTCGACCAGTTCAATCAGATGTCAGTATCCTTCCTTTGACACATGGATCGGCCTTATTTACTCGTGGAGAAACTCAAGCTCTAGTTGTAACAACATTGGGAACAGGCCTCGATGAAAAATTTGTGGATGGATTAGATGAAACATATAAAGAAAAATTTATGTTACATTACAATTTTCCGCCATACTCTGTAGGTGAAACTGGAAGAACTGGTTTTACATCAAGAAGAGAAATTGGTCATGGTAAATTAGCTTGGCGTTCACTCCAGGCTGTTCTTCCTGAGTATGACGATTTTCCATATACAATTAGGCTTGTTTCAGAAATTACTGAATCAAACGGATCATCATCAATGGCTACAGTTTGCGGTTCTTCTTTATCANTAATGGATGCTGGAGTTCCTTTAAAAAGACCCGTTGCTGGTATTGCAATGGGCTTAATAAAAGAGGGTGAACGTGTGGCGGTACTTTCAGATATCTTGGGTGATGAGGACCACTTGGGAGATATGGACTTTAAAGTAGCTGGAACTGCAGAAGGAATTACATCTCTTCAAATGGATATTAAAATTACAGGTATAACAAAAGAAATTATGGATACTGCCCTTACTCAGGCTAAAGATGGAAGAAACCATATACTAGCTGAAATGGCTAAAGCCATTGAAACAGGGCGTGAAACTGTTAATTCAACAGCGCCTAGGATTGAGACAATCCAGGTACCTGTTGATAAAATTAGAGATGTTATAGGCTCTGGCGGTAAGGTTATAAGAGAAATAGTTGAAGAAAGTGGAGCTAAGGTGGACATTAATGATGATGGGATTGTGAAAGTTGCATCAAATGATACTGATTCTTTAAATAAAGCATTAGAACTCATTAATTCAATAGTTGCTGAACCTGAGGCTGGTGAAATTTACGAAGGTAAGGTTGTTAAAATAATGGATTTTGGTGCTTTCGTTAATTTCTTTGGAAAAAAAGATGGGCTAGTTCATATTTCTCAACTAGCAAATGAAAGAGTTAATAATGTCAAAGATNTTGTTAATGAAGGTGATATAGTAAAAGTTAAGTTAGTAGGCTTTGATAACAGAGGAAAGGTTAAACTTTCAATGAAAGATGTTGATCAAAAAACTGGGAAAGAAATTAGCCCTGATAAATCAGATAATAGTAAGGATGATGAATCTAAACCTAAAGAAGTTTCTAAGCCTAAAAAAGAGAAGAAGACTAGAAAGAAAAAGACAGAAGATAAAGAGTAAATTTAGCTTTTAGATTACATTGTTTATTCAGGCTTGGGCATTCCAATTATATTGTAGCCCAAGTCTACATAATGTATTTCACCNGTNACACCTTTTGATAGATCTGATAGAAGATACAATCCTGCAGATCCAACATTATCTAACGACAACTGACCCTTTAGGGGTGAATGTTTTTCTGCATAATTAAAAATTTCTCTTGCACCCCCAACACCTGCCCCAGAAAGTGTTCGCATTGGACCTGCGGAAATTGCATTAACTCTTATACCCTTCTTACCATAATCCACTGCTAGATATCTTACCGAAGCTTCNAAGGCTGCCTTTGCAACACCCATTACATTATAATTTGGCATAACTTTCAGAGATCCACCAAAACTCAAGGTTAAGATTGAACCCCCTTCATTCATAGATGGTTCAGCTATTTTGCTTACATCTGTAAGAGAAAAGCAAGATATCTCAAGTGTCTTTAAGAAATTTTCTTTTGAGGTATCTATATATCTTCCTGTTAATTCNTTTCTGTCTGAATATGCAATACCATGAACAATGAAATCTATTCCGCCCCATTCCTGAGACAGTGAAGAGAATGTGCTTTCAATTTGATCTTTATTTGTTACGTCACAATCAAATAAGAGATCTGAGCNTACTGACTTTGCTANAGGTTCAACTCTTTTTCTAAAAGATTCACCTTGATACGTAAACGCAAGACTAGCGCCATGTTCATTCAAATTTTTTGCTATACCCCATGCGAGAGAATGATTATTAGCAACACCCATTATTAGCCCTNTTTTATTTTTCATCANTGGGCCTGAAAGTTGATCTAGAGTTTCAGTATTATCGGTCAATATAATTCCTATAAATCTGGATGTTTAAAAGTCAAAGATGCATTTGTTCCGCCAAATCCAAAGCTATTTGAAAGAACACAACCCAAATCAATATTATCTAATTTATTTCTTACTATTGGAATATTTTCAAAAAGTGGATCAATATTTTTTATATTAGCTGATTCACAAATAAAACGATTATTCATCATTAATAGGCTGTATATCGCCTCTTGAACTCCTGCTGCACCTAAGCTATGGCCGGTAAGTGATTTTGTTGCACTAAGTGGGGGAATCTTTGAGCCAAAGGTTTCTTGGATAGCTTCAATCTCCTTTGAGTCACCTACAGGTGTAGATGTTGCATGAGGATTTATATAGTCAATTTCATAAGGAATATCTTTCATGGCCATTTTCATACACCTTGANGCTCCTTCTCCTGAAGGTTGAACCATATCATGACCATCAGATGTAGCGCCATATCCAACTAACTCTGCATAAATTTTCGCTCCTCTCGCTTTAGCCCTTTCCATTTCTTCCAAGACCAAAACCCCTGCACCTCCAGCAATTACAAAACCATCTCTATCCTTATCATATGCCCTACTTGATGAACTTGGAGTTTNATTGTATTTCGATGACATTGCACCCATTGCATCAAATAAAACTGACAACGCCCAATTAAGCTCTTCACCACCACCTGCAAACATAACATCTTGTTTTCCATATTGAATCATTTCATATGCATTTCCAATGCAGTGCGATGAAGTTGCGCAAGCCGAAGATATAGAGTAATTAATTCCTTTAATTCCAAATGGTGTTGCAAGAGTGGCAGAATTAGTTGATGACATAGCTTTTGGAACTGCAAAAGGACCAACTCTTTTTGGTCCTTTACTTCTGGTAATATCTGCTGCTTCAATCAATGCTCTTGTCGAAGGTCCACCAGATCCCATGATTAGTCCGGTCTGCTCATTGATAATGTCACTTTCTTCAAGACCTGAATCATCAATTGCCTGTTGCATGGCAATATAATTCCATGCGGCACCATTCCCCATAAACCTTCTTGCCTTTTTTTCAAGATATTCTTCAGGGTCTAAGGTTGGACTTCCAAAAACATGGCTTCGAAAACCTAAATCTCTATGCTCATCTGAAAATGTAATACCGGATTTACCTTTTTGAAGACTATCCAAAACTTCTTCTTTGTTGTTCCCTATGCATGAGACTATCCCCATACCTGTAATTGCAACTTGTCTCATATTTTAGCCTTAAAAATTATTTAAATAACCCTACTCTNAAGTCCTCAGCCTTATATATTTCTTCCCCGTCAGCTTTTAAACTACCATTTCCAATTCCTAATATAAGNTTAGATGTTAATACNCTTTTTAATGTAATCCTGTACTCTAGTTTTTTTACTTCTGGTAGAACCATACCTGAGAATTTAACATTCCCAACTGATAGTGCTCTGCCTTTTCCTTCTAATCCGAGCCAGCCAAGATGAAAACCNAATAGTTGCCACATGGCGTCTAGGCCTAAACAACCAGGCATAACTGGATCATTTACAAAGTGACAATCAAAAAACCAGAGTTCAGGATTTATGTCTAATTCAGCTATAATAAGTCCTTTATTAAATTCACCGCCATCCTTTTTAATNTCTGTTATTCTATCAAACATTAGCATCGGGGGCATAGGAAGCTGAGGGTTTCCTGGTCCGAACATATTACCTTTTGCACATTCAATTAGGTCTTCTAAACTGTAGCTATTCTTTTGATTCATTTTTTATTCCCTAAGAGTTTCTAACATAGATGACTATTTCTGGTAAGGCATAACTATATTTTTTCTTCTTTTTATTGATTATAAACTACATAATCTATATTATTGAAATAATGAATGATTTTACTAAAATACTAAGAAATCATAAACTTAGACCTACGCAACAGAGAGTTAGTTTAGGAAAATTACTTTTTGGAAAAGGTAATAGGCACGTTACGGCTGAAATTCTTAAATATGAATCTGATGACGAAAATCTTAAGGTCTCTCAAGCGACGGTATATAATGTTTTAAATGATTTTTATAATGCCGGCCTTCTTGCAAAAGTTAATATTGATGATGATAAAACATGGTATGATACAAATGTTAAACACCACTATCATATTTTTATTGAAGGTGAGTCAAGGCTGGTAGATGTAAGTCCTGATGCAATTGATATATCAATTCCAAAAAAGTTAACTAAAGGTAAAATTAGCAAAGTTGATCTAGTTGTTAAGGTTNATAGCTAGTTATCTAAC
The DNA here is from genome assembly GCA_002704345.1 of Rhodobiaceae bacterium. Taxonomy (GTDB): domain Bacteria; phylum Pseudomonadota; class Alphaproteobacteria; order MED-G09; family MED-G09; genus MED-G09. Next base: position 22,348 of record PAGD01000020.1, read on the forward strand.
TTATTTTTTTCTTTTAGAATGGTTCTAATTATTATTATTACTAGTTTAGAATAATTCTAAATTAGCTTGACTTACCTTTAGAACTATTCTAAAAAGTTTTNATTATTTTATTATTTTATCAATATATATGGAGAAAAGTATGTCTTTATCTGGAAGTAAAACAGAAGAAAATTTAAAAGCCGCCTTTGCAGGTGAAAGTCAAGCAAATAGAAGGTATTTATATTTTGCGCAAAAAGCCGATATTGAAGGCTATAACGACGTAGCAACAGTTTTTAGGTCAACAGCAGAAGGTGAAACCGGTCATGCGCACGGACATCTCGAATTTCTTGAAGAAGTTGGTGATCCTGCTACAGGTGAACCAATTGGTTCAACAGATCAGAACCTCAAAGCTGCTATACATGGTGAAACTCATGAATATACTGATATGTATCCTGGTATGGCAAAGACTGCACGTGATGAAGGTTTTGATGAAATTGCCGATTGGTTTGAGACTCTTGCAAAGGCAGAAAAAAGTCATGCAGGAAAGTTTCAAAAAACCTTGGATAGTTTAGACGTTTAATTAATCAATAATAGTTGGGTAGTAATATTCTTTATTGCCCACTTTAAAATGGTGTTCTTATGGAAGGATCTATTCAGGCTCCTATTCGTTATCCTATTCCTTGGCGTGAAGAAGATTTTTGGGATCAACTATCACTTGATGAAGAACTAAGAAGAGTCTTTGATATTTGTCATGGCTGCAGAAGGTGCTTCAATCTTTGTGATAGTTTTCCTCAGCTTTTTGACGTTATAGATGAATCTGAAAGTGGTGAGCTTGATACAGTAAGCAGTGAAGCATTTCCAAAAATTGCTGACTCTTGTACTTTATGCGATATGTGTTTTCTAACAAAATGTCCTTATGTTCC
>PAGD01000003.1 GCA_002704345.1 Rhodobiaceae bacterium
ATTCAGTTTCAAGGAATACATTTTTTTTCTCAAGAGTTGGAAAAAAGTCATTCGTTGGTATAACTCTCTTGCATCCAACTGGGTAGTCTGGCGTAAGTTTATCTCTGAGAGATTTATCAGAAATTTGCTCGTCTAATAACATCTCTTGTCCGAGTCGATACATTGAGGACATGTTTTTGATTTGAAATCCTGTTGTTAGATTTGATATTAAGCTTTCAATAGCCGATGCTATTTTGTTTTTATTATTAAAGAAGGCAAAATATAGTCGTTCAGACATTAAATATTCATAGTATCTATAGAGCTTTCCGAATAATGGCATATTTTTTAACAACCATTTTTCAGTATTACTAAACTTACGATCAGGTTTAGGAAGTATCCAGTTTGGAGTTCTTTGAAAAATTATTAATTCTTTTACTTCGTCTGCTATTTTAGGAATGAAACCAACCGCACTTGGACCTGTGCCAATAACTCCAACTTTTTTTCCCTTTAAGTCACAGGAATGATCCCACTCCGCACTATGAAATGAAGTACCTTTAAAATCACTTGATCCTTCAAATACTGGTTTTGAAGGTTTATTTAATTGCCCGAGACCACTAACTAATGTCCTAGTTTTATAAATACTTCCATTTGATATAAATATATTCCATAAGCTTTCACTCGTATCAAACTCAGCCTTTATTACTTCAGTATTAAATTTTATATGAGGTTTGATCTTATACTTTTCTGTTACCATTTCTAAGTAGTCCAATATCTCGCTTTGCTCAGGATATTTTTTTGACCAATTTGGATTTAGCTCAAATGAAAAAGCATAAAAATGAGATGCTACATCACAGCATAGTCCAGGATAAGTATTATCTCGCCATGTACCACCTACAGCTCCCTTTTTTTCTAAAACTAAAAAAGAGGAAATATTGGCTTTTAATAAATTAACAGCCATACCTATTCCGGAAATACCAGCTCCAAGAATAATTGAATCATATATCTTATTGTTATTACTATTCATCTTTGGCAGACTATATTTTAGAAGTAGATTTGCAAGAAAAATAAACTATAAAGTTGAAAAGGAATTTTATGAAAGCAGTAAATTATTCAGAAGGTAAGGTTAATGTTATAAATGCGCCAAAGCCTACAGGCGAGGGTATTCTAGTGAATATCTCTTCATGTGGTATCTGTGGTACTGATATGGATATGCTTAATAATAAAGGTCATTTTTCTCATATAGCGGGTCATGAAATGTCTGGTAGATTAACTGATGGAACCTTAGTTGCAATCGAACCATTAGAATATTGCGGTGGTTGTTCAGATTGTAAATCTGGTAATTATAATCTCTGCTCAAATGAAAAATTTCAAATGATTGGTTTAACTTCAAATGGAGGTATGGCAGAGCAGATAATAGTTCCAGAGCATTGTTTAGTAAAACTAGATCAAGAAATTGATCCAACAACATCTTGTCTAATAGAACCAATTGCAGTTGCAGTTCATGGTTATGTCATAACTCAAACTCAATCAAATCATAGAGTAGCAGTTGTTGGTGGCGGNTCAATAGGCCAATGTGCAGTTTTTGCAGCGAAAGCGATGGGTTGCGAAGTCGATCTTCATGCTAGATATGAACACCAAATGGAAGCCGCGGAGCTTTGTAATGTAAAGCCTCCCTCAGGTGTTTATGATAGAGTTGTAGATTGTGTTGGTTCAGCTGAGTCCCTTGAAACTTGTGTTGAGCTATTAAAGCCACAAGGTAAAATTATTGGGCTAGCTGTTGCTTGGGATGATATTAAGTTACCTGGGTTTGGAGCTATTAATAAAGAAGCTTCATATCATGCCTCTCGTTGTTATGGGCTTGGACCAAATGGAAGAGATATAGATATTTCAGCAAAAATGCTTTTTGATTTTCCCGAGCTTGTTTCAAAGATCATTACTCATAGATTTCCAATTGATTCTGCAGTTGAAGCATTTAAAATAGCTGATGATAGAAAATCTGGATCAATAAAGGTAGTTTTAGATATAAACATCTAATTTATAAATTTAGCAGCGGAAATAGTTTGAGTAAATATTANAATATTGATGATTTAAGGCTTTTAGCAAAAAAAAGAGTACCTCGTGCTGTTTTTGACTACGCAGATGGTGCNGCCGAAGATGAAAGTACCAANNAAAATAATAGAGATGCTTTTAAAAAATGGAANTTCATTCCTGATGTACTTATCGATGTTTCTGAAGTTGAAACTCAAACAAAAGTTCTNGGTACTGAAATGCCTTANCCTTTTGCCTTGGGACCTACAGCAATTTCATACCTNTTTCATCATGAAGGTGANCCAGCAGTAGCAAGNGCTGCCTCAAAAAGAAACTTCCCTTCAACATTATCCTCAATAGCAAGTACAAATATTGAAGATTATGCAAATTCATCGAATGGTTCAGTGTGGTTTCAGATGTATGTATGGAAGAACAGAGAAATTAGTTACGATTTTATCAAAAGGTGTAAAGATAGTAATTATAAAGCAATAATGTTAACCGTTGATGTTCCTGTGGGTGGAAAAAGAGAGAGGGATCTTAGAAGCGGAATGACTGTTCCGCCCAAGCTAACAATAGCATCAGTTATTGACGCAGCTTTTCATCCTTCTTGGTGGTGGAATTTTATATTTGGACCAAAAATTGCATTTGCTAATGTAAAAGAGCGTTTTACTGGAAAAAAACAAAAATTAAGTAATATTATGACTTATATGAATCAACAATTTGATCCATCTGTGACATGGAAGGAAGCTAAAGAAATTGCAAGCCTGTGGGGAGGACCTTTTGCAATTAAAGGTTTAATGACTCCTGATGATGCGGAAAAAGCTATAGAAATTGGTGCTTCTGCAATTGTAATTTCAAATCATGGTGGCAGACAACTGGATAGCGCTGCTGCTCCTATAGATGTGCTACCTGAAATTGTAAAAAGAGTAGATGGAAGGGCAGAAATATTAATTGACGGCGGAATTAGGAGAGGTTCTGATATAGTAAAAGCCATCGCTCTTGGCGCAAATGCCTGTTTAATTGGAAGGCCCTGGGTCTATGGATTAGCTGCAAAAGGAGAAAAGGGTGTCGATACTGTTATTGATGTTCTTGCTTCTGAAGTAAAAAGAACTCTTCAATTACTTGGCTGTAAGAGTATTAAAGATGTTAAAAGAAGACATATTCGATTAAATAAATCTTTTTTTGAAAACTCAGATTAAATATGTATCAAGAAAAAATTAATAACTATGAGCAAAATGCTAAAAATGAAACTGACTTAGGTTTTGACAGTCAGAGATTAGCGTATATTCCAAAATATTTTTCTTCATATATTGATAAGGCTAAACTTCCAAATTTTACCTTATTAGTTGCTCGTAATAATGAAATTGCACATTTATCGTCTCAAGGTTTTGCTAGTGTCGAGGATAATAAGCCTATTACTAATGACTCTATTTATAGATTTTANTCNATGACTAAGCCTATAACTTCTGTTGCAATAATGATGCTTTATGAAAAAGGNTTGTTNCGTTTAGAGCATGAAGTCTCAAGATANCTTCCTGAGTTTAAGAATATAAAAGTTTGGGAAGAAGGNACTATNGAGAATTATAAAACGCGTGAACCTTCTCANCCNATTCTTATTAAAGATTTANTNACTCANACATCGGGTCTTAGCTANGGATTTATGACAGGGCANCCNGCTATAAAACTTTANACCACCTCTGGTATTGCNTCAGCAAAGAATTCAAAAACAAGAATAGAAATGGATCTTGAGGAATTTTCTAATACTGCAGCATCNCTACCTTTATTATTTGATCCCGGATCACAGTGGCATTATTCAATTTCAATTGATATTTTAGGACGTATTATAGAGGTTATTTCTGGAGAAAAATTTGATAGTTTTCTTAAGAAATATATTTTTGATCCTCTAAATATGGTTGATACAGATTTTTCAGTTCCCGAGGAAAAACATTATAGGTTCGTTGATTGTTATCAAGAACTTGTCTCTAAAACTGGAAATAAATTAAAACGCTGTTTCACAGGTGGTGAAGATGTTTTTTCAAAGCCAAGAAATTTTTTATCTGGCGGTGGCGGCCTTTGCTCAACGCTTGCTGATTATGCAAACTTTTGTCAAATGTTACTTGATGACGGAGCTTTTATGGGAAAAAAAATTCTCTCTCCTGTTACAGCAAGATATATGAGAAGGAATCATCTTCCAGAAAACAAAACAATGAACGATATGGGTGATGAAAGTTTTTCAGAGGTTAGATATGATGGTGCAGGATTTGGATTGGGTTTTTCTCCTCTTATAAGTTCAGTTAAAGCCCTCAGTCCCGCTTCAGAAGGCTCAGTTTCTTGGGGTGGAATGGCCAGTACCTTCTTTTGGGTTGATCCTCAAGAGAACTTTTTTGCTATNCTTTTAACGCAATTAATACCNTCAGGTCGTTATCCTATAAGACCACAAGCNCAAACACTTGTTTATTCGGCCCTAATGGACCTTAACAAAAATAGCTAGACTTTGAGATTTAATAACTGTAAATTGTTTTTACCTTGAAAAAGGACGTGGTGATTTGAGCCAGTCGGCTTGCGGCCACGTAAAAGAAATCGCTAAAAATGACTGGGGGATACCCGGGTAAATCCGGGTTTTTTTATCTCTCAGTAAAAAAAGGAGATAAAAATGACTACAGAAAGTAAAAATCCAGAAACAATNGCGCTTCATGCTGGGTGGCGCTCAGATCCAACAACTAATTCAGTTGCTGTTCCAATTCACCAAACAACAAGNTATCAATTTGACTCNACTGAGCATGCTTCAAATCTTTTNGCNNTATCAGAGNTNGGNAANATTTATTCAAGAATAATGAATCCTACTTGTGATGTATTAGAGCAAAGAGTTGCTGCACTCGAGGGTGGTGCTGCTGCTTTAGCTGTATCATCAGGTCAAACAGCTACAGCNTATGCATTACANAATATTGCTAAGGCTGGAGATAATATTGTGTCCTCCACAGATCTTTATGGGGGTACTTGGAATCAATTGAATAATACTTTTAAAGATATGGGTATCGAGGTTCGTTTTGTAGATCCAAAAGATCCAAATTCATTTGCAGAAGCAACTGATGATAAAACTCGAGCATATTTTGCTGAAACACTTCCAAATCCAAAGCTTGAAGTCTTTCCTATAAAAGAAGTATCTGACATAGGAAGAAAATTTGGTATTCCTCTNATAATTGATAATACAGCGGCACCTGTTCTGTGTAAGCCTTTTGAGCATGGAGCAGCAGTTATTGTATACTCNTCAACNAAATATATTGGAGGNCATGGTACTTCAATAGGTGGTTTAATTGTTGATGGTGGTAACTTTGATTGGGCGGGAGCGGGCGACAGACAACCTGCTTTNAATAACCCTGATCCATCNTATCACGGAGCAGTATTTACAGTTGCTGCNGCACCATTGGGNCCTATTGCATATATTCTTAAAGCAAGAACAACAATTCTACGTGATCTTGGTGGCGCCATGAGCCCTATGAATGCGTTTCAATTTATTCAAGGCCTAGAGACATTACCTTTGAGAATTAGAGAGCATTCTAGGAATGCACAAAGTGTATCTGAATTCTTAGAAAAGCATGAAAAAGTCAGCAAAGTTATTTATCCAGGCCTTCAATCCGGTGAAGCAAAAAAAAGAGCGGACGCCTGTTTTAAAGGTGGATATAGCGGTCTAGTTGGTTTTGAATTATCGGGTGGAGTCGAGTCAGGTAAGAAATTTATCGACTCTTTAGAGCTCCTTTATCATGTTGCCAATATTGGTGATGCAAGAAGTTTAGCTATCCATCCTTCAAGTACAACTCACAGTCAATTATCTGAAGAAGAGCAAATTGCATCAGGCGTAACACCTGGATATGTTCGTCTTTCTGTAGGTATTGAGCATATTGATGATATTTTAGCTGATTTATCGCAAGCGCTAGATAAAGCATAATATAATTATTATAATATAAGAATTAAGCCACCAACATGAGTTAGGTGGCTTTTTTTATTTTTCATGATAAAATTTTTTTGGAGAATTTATGGAAAAAATTATAAATAAAAAAACTTTATCTAATGGTGTTGTNATCATCACAATGACCAATAAAGAAGTTAACAATAATATGACATGGAAAGCTGTAGAAGAAATGTCTAACGAGATTAAACATTCTAGAGAGAATGGCTCAAATATTTTCATTCTAGCCTCTGGTTTAAAAGATCATTGGTTTGAGCATGCTTGGCTCCAAGATATTCTAGCAATTTATGAAGGTCGTGAAACAACAGCACCGGGTGTTGCNTGGTTCAAATTATTTAATCAACTAACTCATCCTGATATCATTTCCATAGCAGCTATAAATGGAAGATCTTCAGGTGGTGGAGCTGAAATTGGTTGGGCATGTGATTTAAGGGTAGCTGATAAAAAAGCAAATTTTTCTCAGCCAGAGGTTGATCTTAATTTAACAACTGGATTGGGCGGAACTAGCAGGGTTGCGAGATTGATTGGACCAACACAAACATCAGAACTTATATTTGGTGGCAAAGAATTTACTGCAGAAAAAATGCATACTTTAGGCGCTCTCAATAAGGTCGTAAAAAATGGAACCTCTCTAGATTATTGTATCAATTGGGCAAATGATTTATCAAAGAAACCTAAGGATGCATTGTCATCATTAAAAAAGATTTTGAAGGATAGCCTTAATATGCCGTTAGAGGAATCGCTTAGAAATGAACAGGATATATTTCAGTCGATTGTTTCATCAGATAATGCAATAAAGAAAATGCGAGAAATTCAAGATCGCTATTTTAAAGGTGAAAAACCAAAAGATATTGAATATTAAATTAAAAGGATAAAAAGATGAAAAGAAATGTATGGAAACTTATTGGACGCCCTGAGGGTACTAATTTTGAAAGTGCACTTTCTTTAGTTGAGGAAGAGCTTTCAGANCCTTCTGGTGGACAAATTCAAATAAAATTAAAAATTATTTCNATGGATGCTGGAACTAGAATGTGGATGAGCGATAGACAAGACTCNTATCAACCTCCTATAGAACTTGGAGCATCAATGGTTGGGGTATGTCTTGCAGAAATATCCAAATCTTCTAATCCAAATTTTAAAGAAGGTGATTTAGTTAGAGGTTTTGGTGAGTGGGCGGATTATGCAAATGTTGATTCTGACTCTTTTCTTGTTCTCGAAGAAGGACTTGATCATGAAGAAGCNTATNTATCNGCNCTAGGTTTGAANGGCTGGACNGCTTACGTAGGTGTTATGGAGGTTGGTAANCCTAAGCCAGGTGANAATTTTCTTGTTTCTGCAGCAGCAGGCGCCACTGGATCATTGGCTGGTCAAATTGCAAAAAAAGCTGGTTGCAGAGTNATTGGTTTAGCTGGGAGTAAAGAAAAATGTGATTGGCTTGTTGATGATTTGGGTTTTGATGTAGCAATTAATTATAAAGAAGAGAACTTAGATTCGGCTTTAAAAAAATATTGTCCAGAAGGTATTGATATTTATTTTGATAATGTCGCTGGTGATGTTCTNAATACTGTCATGGCAAATTTAGCATTAAATGCTCGAATTCCTTTAAGTGGTCTCCTAGCTCAATATAATGAAAAAGGNGCTCGTTTNCCTGGGCCAGATAATTTTGATCAACTCTTAATGAAAAGGGCAACAATAACAGGTTTTTTCTGTCCAGATTTTCTAGAGGANGGACCAAGAATTGAAGCCTTATTATCTGANTGGTATAAAGAGGGTTCTTTAAAGTTTAAAGCAGATGTGACAATTGGTTTGGAAAATGTTCTAGTTGCATATAAAAAGATTTTTACAGGGGAAAATATTGGAAAAACTTTAGTTAAATTGTAATTAAATTATAATTAAATTGTAATAAATTATAGTTAGATAAATTTAAGTTAAATATTTTCAGGGAAATTTAATGAAACTTTCAGGTAACTTCGGTGTTAGTGGCATATTAGCCAAAGAAGATGAGAGATATCAAGTTATTGATAACAATACGTTAAATAATCTAGTTTTGAGTAGTACTAATCTTAACCCTGGTCACTCAACAAGTGGTCATAAGCATAAGGGTCAAGAAGAGGTTTATATTTTTGTTAAAGGGTCTGGGGAAATGATACTTACCTCCCCTGATAATTCAGAAAAGAAATTTTCAGTAACTACTGGTGATATCGTTCTAATTGAGGATGGTGTTCATCATAAGGTTTTTAACACAAGCAAAGAAGAATTATATTTTGTTTGTGTCTTTGATGGAAAACGTTCTCATTAATAAATTTATGAACCAAATGCAGTTTCGAAAGTTTTTGACCAGCTTCCAGTTGTAGCAGCCCTTGAATATTCAGTGGCTCTACCTTCAAAGAAATTTGTATGTTCTACTGCGTTTAGCATTTCATCCATCCACGGAAGAGGATTTTTTTCAATATTATAAAGCAATGGAAGTCCTAATTGAGTAAGCCTCCTATCAGCAATATATCTGATATATTGTTTGACCTCGTCTGCTTCCATGCCTTTTACGCCACCAAGCTCAAATGCCAGGTCAATAAAAGCGTCCTCATGCTCAATTACAGTAGCGCACGCTTTAATAATTTCATTTTGAACGTTGCTATTCCAAACTTCTGGATTTTCTTCAATAAATGTACGAAATAACTGAATAGCTGATTCTGTATGAAGAGTTTCGTCCCTTACGGACCAAGTAACTATTTGTCCCATACCTTTCATACGATTTTGTCGAGGAAAGTTCATTAATACAGCAAATGAGGCAAAAAGTTGAACACCCTCAGTAAACGCACCAAAGACAGCAAGTGTTTTGGCAATATCCTCTTTTGAGTCTACACCCCATAAGCGCATGTAGTCGAATTTATCTTTCATAGCTTCGTATTCTAAAAAGGCGCTATATTCGACTTCCGCCATACCTATTGTATCAAGTAAGTGGCTATAGGCAGCTATATGGATNGTTTCTGTATTTGAAAATGCACCCAACATCATTTGAACTTCAGTTGGTTTAAAAACTCTAGAATAATGTTTCATATAACAGTTATTGACCTCAACATCAGCTTGAACAAAGAAACGAAATATCTGAGTTAAAAGATTTTTTTCTGGAGCCGTTAAGTTTTTTTCCCAGTCTTTAACATCTTCAGCTAGTGGAACCTCTTCAGGTAACCAATGGATTCTTTGTTGTTTAAGCCATGCTTCATATGCCCATGGATATTTAAATGGTTTATAGACTAATCTTTCTTCAAGAAGTGACATAATAATTCCTTATTGGCATGCTAGACATTCGTCATAGTCATTTGGGTTAGACTCTGCTGCAATATCATCAAGTGTTTTAACTTCAACCAGATCTGGTTTGTTTGATGAATTTTCAGCTCTTTGCAACGAGAGTGATCTACAGTAATATAAACTTTTAACTCCCTTTTTCCATGCGGCATAGTGTACTTCGTGTAGATAAGATTTATCACTATCAGCTGGTAAAAATACATTTAATGATTGTGCTTGGTCGATCATTTCCGATCTATCACCAGCTAGGTCAATTAACCACCTTTGGTCAATTTCAAATGCAGTCTTATAAACATCTTTTTCATGATCAGATAAAAATTCAAGATGCTGGACTGATCCACGATTAGATAAAATTGACAACCAAACTTCATCATTATCTTGCTTTTTTTCTTCTAGCATCATTTTTAAATGACGATTACGAACTGTAAAAGTTCCTGATAAAGTTTTATGAGCAAATACGTTTGCAGCAATTGGTTCAATTCCTGGGCTAGATCCACCACATATTATTGAAATTGAAGCAGTGGGAGCAACAGCAGTTTTATTAGAAAAACGTTCCATTATTCCATATTCCTCTGCGTCTGGGCATGCCCCTTTTTCTTTTGCTAGATCGATAGAGGCTTGATCTGCTTGTGTTTTAATATGATTGAACATTTTCTTATTCCATGATTTCGCAACAGCGCTTTCCCATGGGACATTATTTGCTTGAAAAAATGAGTGCAGTCCCATGACTCCAAGACCAACAGAACGCTCTCTCATAGCGGCATATGCTGCGCTTTTCATTGTATCCGGAGCGTTATCTATAAAGTCTTGAAGAACATTATCTAAAAATCGCATAATATCCGGTATAAAATCTTTTTCATTCTCCCACTCAAAGAATTTTTCTAAATTAACTGAAGATAAACAACAAACAGCTGTTCTATTCTCGCCGTGGTGATCGAGGCCTGTTGGGAGAGTAATTTCACTGCAAAGATTAGATGTTTTAATTTCTAAGCCGGCTAATTTCTGATGTTCAGGTCTTAAATTATTTACTGTATCTTTATAAACAAGATAAGGTTCCCCAGTTTCTATTCTTGCGGTTAACATCCTTATCCATAGAGATCGAGCAGAAACAGTTTTTTGTACTGATTGGTCGTGGGGGCTTCGCAAATCCCAATCTGTATTTTCTTCAACAGCTCGCATAAACGCATCAGTAATTTGTATTCCGTGGTGTAGATTTAAAGCTTTGCGGTTTGGATCCCCTCCTGTCGGTCTTCTTATTTCGATAAATTCTTCNATTTCAGGGTGGTCTATTGGNAAGTAAACTGCTGCTGATCCTCTTCTCAGTGAACCTTGGCTAATAGCAAGAGTTAATGAATCCATAACTCTAATAAAAGGCACAATGCCNCTTGTCTTTCCAACGCCTCCAATTGGTTCTCCAATCGATCTTAGATTCCCCCAGTAGGAACCAATTCCTCCTCCCTTAGAGGCAAGCCAAACATTTTCAGTCCAAAGGTCAACTATTCCTCCTAAACTATCATTTGCTTCATTTAAAAAACACGAGATTGGAAGACCCCTTCCTGTACCACCATTTGAAAGAACAGGTGTTGAAGGCATAAACCATAATTTCGATATATAGTCATATAAACGTTGTGCATGATCTTGGTCATCCCCATAAAATGATGCCACTCTAGCAAAAAGGTCTTGAAACGATTCTCCAGGCATCAAGTATCTATCTTCTAGGGTTTCTCTGCCAAAATCAGTTAAAAGAGAATCTCTGGATGGATCTATTTTAACTCTTTTACCTTTATCTGTATGCTGGACGGCTCTATCACCAATTTTAAAATCCATTCGTGGTTGATCAGCAAGCTCTTCTGAGGGCTTTTCTCCAATTTTTGATTGTGCGAATGAGTATATTTCTTCCATTTCTTCTTTAGTATAACCAGAAATAACAGGAGTAGGAGTCTTCTTTTTATCTGAATTACTTTTTATTTGTTTCTCTGGTTTATTCATAAGCATTTATATCTCCCTTCTAACCCGCCTGTTTTAAAGAGAGTCAGACACTCTCTACAACTGATGTGTTGTATTATTGCGTATAACGGCAATTTTAAATAACGTTAAGGACGAAGCACACTTTAGATTTTGACGTCCTATTTAAGTATTTACTACTACAAATAGAGAATGAAACGTGACTTAACACTAAATATAGTAGCCTGTTCGTTACAGACGTCAATAACGAAAAATCAAAAAAGTTACTTTTTTTGTTTTTTTTGACTTTTAGGTTAAAACATTCACTAATTAATCTTTCTAATCAAATTTATTTTAATTGAGGTGTGCAAAGTGAATAATTCAAATCGATCTTTTAAATCTTGGAGACTAAAGAAGCGACCGTCTGGTGAAATTGAATCAACGGATCTTGAGCTAGTTGATGATGTAATTCCAGAAATTAAGGATAATGAAATTCTTGTTAGAACAATTTACTTTTCACTTGATCCAACAAATAGAATATGGATGTCAGATGTTGATCAATACATGGAGCCGGTTGAAATAGGTGATATTATGAGGGCTGGCGGTTCTTTGGCTGTGGTTGAAGAGTCAAATGTTGAAGGCGTCAATCCTGGAGAAGTCGTCCAAGGTGGTATGCATGGAGGATGGCAAGAGTACTTTGTTATACCTGCATCTGATGTTGTTAAAATACCTCAAGACAGCGGACTTCCATTGACTGCATTTATATCCGTTCTTGGTTTTACAGGGCCAACAGCATATTTTGGCTTTTTAGATATTGGTAAACCAANAGANGGAGAAACAGTAGTTGTCTCTGCTGCGGCTGGTGCTGTTGGGTCCATAGTATGTCAAATTGCTAAATTAAAGGGTTGCAATGTTGTGGCTATTGCTGGGTCTGATGAAAAATGTAAGTGGATAAAAGATGACTTAGGGGCTGACCACGTGATTAATTATAAAAAACAAAATATTTTAGAGGCTCTTAAAGATTCTTGCCCGAATGGAATTGATATTTACTTTGACAATGTTGGGGGTGAAACTCTTGATGCAGCTTTAACATTAATGAATAAGTTTGGAAGGATTCCTGTTTGCGGTTTAATTTCAATGTATAATGANTGGTCATTAACAGGGCCAAAAATGTATAGAAATATACTTATGAAGACCTTAACAGTTACGGGTTTTCTTGTTTCTGATTATGCCGATAGATTTGGGGAGTGTTTAGAGTCTCTAGGGCAATGGGTAGCTGAAGGAAAAATAAAATACAAGGTTGATGTTGTAGAGGGCATTGAAAATGCCCCCTCAGCAGTGAATAAATTATTTTCAGGAGAAAATAATGGAAAGCTAGTAATTCAAACCTCTAAGGAACCTTAAATTAAAAAACTTCAAAAAGACCAGCTGCACCCATTCCGCCGCCNATGCACATTGTAACAACNACGTTTTTAGCCTTTCTTCTTTTTCCTTCTAGAAGAATGTGACCTACTAATCTTGCCCCNGTCATTCCAAAAGGNTGTCCAATAGAGATTGANCCNCCNTTAACATTCAGTTTTTCATTATCGATACCTAATTTATCTCTACAGTANANAGCCTGACTAGCGAAAGCTTCATTTAGTTCCCACAAATCAATATCATCAACCGATAAATTATTTCTTTCAAGCAATCTTGGAATAGCATAGACAGGCCCTATTCCCATTTCATCTGGCTCACAACCTGCAACAGCAAAACCCCTAAAGGCTCCGAGCGGTTCTAATCCTTTTTGTTCGGCTAATTTTGAATCCATAACAACAACTGAAGCTGCACCATCTGATAATTGAGATGCATTTCCTGCAGTTATGAAATGTTCGTCACCTCTCACGGGTTTTAATTGGGATAATCCCTCGAGAGTCGTTGATGGTCTGTTGCACTCGTCTTTATCTACTAGATAGTCTTCAACTGTTTCCTCACCAGTCTCTTTGTTNACTACTTTCATTTTTGTTTCCATTGGAACAATTTCATCTTTAAATAAATCTGCTTCTTGTGCAGCTGCAGTTCTTTCTTGGCTTTGAAGAGAATATTCATCTTGGCTTTCACGAGATATATTATATCTTTTTGCAACTATATCTGCAGTTTCGATCATTGGCATCCAAAGGGCTGGATAAGATTCCATAAGTTTTTCTTCTGTAATATTATTAAAATTAATTCCTTGCATTGGAACCAATGAAATTGACTCAACACCAGCTCCAACAACAGCTTGCGCCCCTTCGTTTAAAACTCTTCCTGCAGCCATTGCAATTGTTTGTAGTCCTGAAGAACAAAATCTATTTACAGTTACTCCTGATGTTGTAACAGGACATCCAGCCCAAATTGCAGCTAATCTTCCAACATTTTGACCGGTTGCTCCTTCAGGAGTTCCACAACCCATAATAACATCTTCAATTTCATGAGGCTCTAAATTAGCTCTTTCAATTGAATGCTTTACTGCATGACCGGCCATTGCGGCACCATGAGTGATATTAAATCCTCCGCGCCCTGATTTTGCTAATCCTGTTCTTGCTGTTGAAACTATAACCGCTTCTTTCGTCATTATTATCTCCTGATCGAGTTAAATACATATTAAGAAAATTTAAGATATAATATATTATTTATTAAAAGCTTTCTAAGAAACAATATTATTATTATATATTTTCTTTTTAATTATTAAAAAAGTTAATTAAGTCATAAGTATAAGGAGTTTTTTTGTCAAACAATCTTAATGAACACGCTTATTATAATATAATAATTGAAGATATGGAAAGGCATGCAAAAAGAGAACTCTCAAAAGGTGCTAGGCTATTATCAGTAAATATCGATATTGAATTGCTTGATGATGGTTCAAATAAAAATTTACCTAATGTTAAAACCAATATCGAAAAAAAAAGCAGGGATACCCTATTTTTAAAAACCATTTTGATCAAAGATAAAAATACTTTAGTTCAAGCAACAGCTATATGGTCCAAAGATGTTTAGATGTAATGAAAGCTAATAAATTAATATATTTAATTTTTTTGNCCTTATTTTTAAGTGCTTGTGGAGGCGGAGGAAGCTCGCCAATGCTTACACCTAATATTCCCTTACAAGAAAATAATAATGTTGAAACAGAATTACAAATCAATCGTTATGTTCCAAAAGAAGTCTTTGAAACACCAGAGTATAAGTCTCAATGGGGGCTGGAGGCAATAAATGCTTCAAGTGCATATTCTCTGGGTGGAACTGGTGATGGAATTGTTATTGGCGTAATTGATGAGGCTTTGGATTGGGGGCATCATGAGTTTCTCAGAGAGGGCATTCTTCACCCTGATAGCGTTTTAACATATAGTGGTAATCGAGAGCCAACTCCTTTGGAAAAATTTCATGGTACAGCAACCTCTTCAATAATTGCTGGTAGAAAAGATGATAGTGGTATCCCAAAAAATATGCATGGAATTGCCTTTGACTCTAAGATCTTATTCGTTGCGATTGAGTTAGGGTCACCACCCTCTGATGGAGAGTATGAACCTCTNGCAATTTCGGAGTTCAGTTGGGAGGCTTATGATGAGAGGGAGGCTCAATTTTATAAAGAAATATCTTCAAAGGTCGATGTTGTAAATAATAGCTTTGGCTTTACAGGTCAAATAACTGATTACACAAAAGAGGAGNTTGAAAATACTTTTCCAAAATTTATTAAAACTCTTGGAGATGAAGAAGAAACAATTTTTGTTTGGTCTGCTGGNAATTATAATGGAATATTGGGAGCGGATGGGGTTACAGTTGAAGCATCTAATCCAGGTATTTTATCTGGCCTTGGCTACTATTTTCCTGAATTAATTTCAAATAATGTAGCTGTTGTAGCTATTGACTCAAAAGGTAAAATTGCCGATTTTTCAAATAGATGTGGTGTTACTAAGGATTTTTGTATTGCCGCCCCTGGGGTAAGAGTTCCTCTAGCAATACCAAATAATCTTTTTGCATCATTATCTGAAAAAGAAAAGGCTGGATTTAATCAAGGTGTCTTAGATTATTTAGAGGAAAATCCAACTGAGGCTTATTTATCTGGATCAGGAACATCTTTTGCTGCCCCGCACGTAACAGGGTCTTTAGCAGTTTTATTCGAGCTATTTGAAGGAAATTTATCTTCGAAGCAGATTTTAAAAAGATTATATGACACAGCAAATAAAAATGGTGAATACTCAAATCAAGAGATATATGGACAGGGGGTACTTGACTTAGGTGCGGCATCCTCCCCAATTGGTATTCCTCTCTTTTATACCGATGCATCAGTTTTTGATTCTAGAGCTTCTTTAAATAGTTCTTTTATTTCTTCAGGTAAGTCATTTGGTGATGGTTTGAGATTAGCCTTAGGTGGCATAAATATAGCCTTTTTTGATGCTCTTGGGGCTCCTTTTTTTATTAAAGCTGATAATTTTATAAATAATAAAATTTCATTATCCGGAGCTTCAAAAAAATTATTTTCTTTTAACGAAAAAAAATATAATTCCTCTTTAGGTGGTTTTATTTCTCAATCCTCTTGGCAATCGGTCTTAAATTCAGAAGGAATTTTTGGTTATAGACTTAATAATGCTAGTATGAATTATTCTTCTGGAGTTAAAAATTACTTCTTATCTTATGGTGTTAATCCCTCGATTACACTTTTAGATGAAAAACCNCTCAAATTAATTAAAAAGGCATTTAGCGATAATGATGCTTTCCTTATTCCCTGGACGAAAGCTTCTGAAGAAGGTTTTAATATTGGTTTTTCACAAAAATTTAAATCAAAATTATTTAAAATAAATTTTTTCTCAGGGTCAAGAAGGGTTGACGATTGGTTTTTAAGACCTACGTTTCAATTACAGCATGAAGGAAAAACTAATGGTATTTCTATTAATTTTGGTAGTGATAGAAATTTNAANTACCAAAGAAATTTTACTNTTGGCTTTATGAATCATGACAATGANTTTTTCGATAATAATTTTGAAGGNGCATTTGATAGCCTCAAAGGAGGTCAAAGTTTTTATTCTGCTTTTAANNTNCAAGCAAATTTAAAAGATGGGTGGANACTTATTNGCACCTTAAGTTTTGCNAAAGTAAAAAGTATTTCTTCAAACACNTTTATTAGAANTATNTCAGGGGTTATNGAAAGTAATTTCGATATAGGGGTTTTTAAAGAAAACTTTTTGATTANAGAAGACATTATATCATTTCGACTTAGACAAGACCCAAGGGTAGAAANGGCNNATATAAGTTTNAATTTACCAANGGGNAGAACGCCTGGGGGGAAGATTAAATTTAACNAAATATCGAACTCAATTATACCCTCAGGNAGAGAGTTTCTTTTTGAGTCCTTATGGTCTTATGAGAACAATTATATAAAAAACTCAATAATCCTGACACTTATTAAAGATGAAGGTCATATAAAAAGAAAGAAAATTGATACAAGCATTTTGTTTGCTATAAAAAAATCTTTCTAAAATTAGAGTCCAAATTCTTTTTTTAATGGATAAAGATCTTCAAACTCAGGCTCTTTATTTTCTATTTGCGAGCTTAATGCTTCTTTCATATCAACTTGGGGATTATACATNCCACTTTGCCAGAGCGCTATTTGATTAAGGCCTTCTTCTATTGTTCTTCCCCTTGTATAATTTATAGCTTCTTTAGAACCCCAGATTGCTAGAGGAGATTTTTTAGTAATTTCTTTTGCTATTAACATTACCTCTCTAAGCATTTCCTCTTGTGATGAAAAGATATTATTCACAAGTCCTATTTCTTTTGCNTCTTTTGAAAAAAGTCTTCTNCCTGTGAAAGCAAGTTCTTTAACTAACCCCATTGGCANTAGGTGCGGAAGTCTTGGAAAAGTTCCAACATCTGCAGTCATTCCAATATTTATTTCTTGAATACAAAAAAAGGCATCTTCAGTGCAGTATCGCATATCACATGCTGATGCAAAATCAACTGCTCCGCCAATACACCCACCATGAATAGCCATCAAAACAGGTATTCTTGAATTATCTATACAATTAAACGTTTCCTGAAGTTTAAGAAGGTTTTTATAAAAGCTAGCCTTTTGTCTTCCNGGATCTGTTTTAGATTTTTCCTTTTTTTGAGAAGGATCTGCATTACCAAAAACAGATAAGTCCATTCCAGCACTAAAATGTTTTCCTGTAGATGATATTACTATAACTCTAGCTAAAGCGTCATTATCAATCTCGTTTATGATTTCAGGGAGGTCTGACCAAAAAGAGGGTGGCATACTATTCATCTTTTCAGGCCGATTTAAAATAATATGAGCAATTTTTTCTTTAATCTCTATTTCAAANCATTCAAATTTTTTTTCTACTAATGTGTTATTCATAAATTCCTCTTTTCTATTAAATTTTAAAAATTCTATCTTGATACTTATTAAGTAGCATGTTTTTGTATATTTTTTTAGGAGAAAATTATGGCAATTGATTATGATAAAATTATGTCATTAAAAAGTAATGATGTTGAATATTCATATANTGATAATGATACAATGCTCTATGCATTAGGTGTTGGGTTTGGACGAGATCCATTAAATAGAGATGAGTTAGAATTTGTTTATGAAAAGAATCTTAAAACAATACCTTCAATGGCAACTGTAATAGCTTGGGGAGCAGGTCATATGAGAGATAGTGGAATAAATTATCTCATGGTTGTTCATGGTGAACAAAGGTTAAAAATTTATGAACCTTTNCCAATTGCAGCAGACATACTTGTAGATTCAAGAGTGACTCACGTTATTGATAAGGGTGCTGATAAAGGAGCCCTCTTAGTAACTGAGGTGGATATTAAAGAAAAACAAACAGGTAAACTCTTATGCACATTAGGTGGAACAACTTTTGCCCGAGGTGATGGTGGTTTTGGAGGGCCAAAGGATGGATCACCAGAGCCTCATCAAATTCCTGATAGAGCACCAGATATTGTTAGCGAACTAGACACAACACCTGATCAGGCCTTACTTTATAGGCTTTCGGGAGATAGAAATCCTCTTCATTCAGATCTAGATGTGGCCGAAGCAGCTGGATTTCCAAGGCCTATTTTGCATGGACTATGTTCATATGGAACAGCATGTAGATCAATAATAAAAGAAGTATGTAAATATGATAGCTCTCTAATTACCCAGTTTGATGTA
>PAGD01000004.1 GCA_002704345.1 Rhodobiaceae bacterium
TTTTTTTTGTTTTTTATCATTTGATTAATATTGTGTTAACAATTTGTTGATAAACCTCTCTTTACTCTTTTTACTAATTAAGAGTGTATAGATACAGTACTTAATAAATTTTTTTCAACAAGCCTGATGTTAAAAATTTTTATGTATATAAAAATATTAATTTTTTATCCCCGCTATTAACGTTTTTATAATGTTTTAAATTATAGAAAATTAACTATTTCTTAACTTTTTGTTTATAACTATTTTTTTATTTAGTGTTTATATCTATGTTGATAATTTTTTAATCCCCAAAATTAGCCTTACAACTACATAATCTACCTTTATTTATATATTATATTGTTTATTAAAAAGCTTTTAAGAAAAGCAAAATATATAATTTTTTGACTATTTTTGTATTAAGAAGTATAATTTATTTAACCAAAATAAAATTTCTTTTTATTTTTATAGGTATTCCAATGAAAGAATTAAAATTACAAGACTTAAAAGAAAAATCTGCCTCAGAATTAATTGAATTTGCTAAAGAAAATGATGTAGAAAATGCAAGCTCTCTTCGAAAACAAGAGTTGTATTTTGCAATTTTACAAAACCTAGCAGATCAAGATATAGAAATTTTAGGTCAGGGAGTTATAGAGGTTCTTCAAGATGGATTTGGGTTTTTAAGGTCAGCTGANGCTAATTATCTTCCAGGCCCAGATGATATCTATATAAGTCCATCTCAAATAAGAAAATTTTCATTAAGAACGGGGGATACTGTTGAGGGATATATTAGAGGACCGAAAGAAGGGGAAAGATATTTTGCTCTTGTAAAAGTTAATAAAATAAACTTTGAAGATCCAAAAAACATGAGAACTAAGGTTCATTTTGATAATTTAACACCGCTTTACCCAGATGAAACTCTCATCATGGAAATAGAAAATTCTGAAAAGAAAGATCTATCTGACAGAATAATTGATATTGTTGCTCCTTTGGGTAAAGGACAAAGAGCTTTAATTGTGTCCCCACCAAGAACTGGAAAAACAGTACTTCTGCAAAATATTGCGAACTCTATAACAAAAAATCAGCCAGAATGTTATCTAATTGTATTATTAATAGATGAGAGGCCCGAAGAAGTAACAGATATGCAGCGATCAGTCGATGGAGAGGTTGTTTCTTCAACTTTTGATGAACCTGCTACCCGACACGTAGCAGTTTCTGAAATGGTTATGGAAAAAGCTAAAAGACTAGTAGAACATGGCAGAGATGTAGTTATTCTCTTAGATTCAATAACAAGGCTAGGTAGAGCCTTTAACACCGTTGTCCCGTCATCTGGTAAGGTTTTAACGGGTGGAGTGGATGCTAATGCACTACAACGCCCAAAAAGATTTTTTGGTGCAGCAAGAAACATAGAAGAAGGTGGTTCTCTTACAATTATATCAACTGCTCTAATTGATACCGGGAGTAGAATGGATGAAGTTATATTTGAAGAGTTTAAAGGAACAGGGAATTGCGAGCTAGTTCTAGATAGAAAGATGGCAGATAAGAGAGTTTTCCCTGCAATTGATATTATGAAATCGGGCACGAGGAAAGAAGAACTTTTACTTGATAAAGACAAACTTCATAAAATATATGTACTAAGAAGAATATTAGATCCAATGGGCACTGTAGATGCAATAGAGTTTCTATTAGACAAGTTGGGTCAAACCAAAACTAATTCTGAGTTTTATGACTCTATGAATACTTAACGTTTTTAAAAAAGAAAAAAACAATATCTTTAGTTAAGAGGTTTAGCTAATGACAATTTATGCTCTTTCGACAGTTCAAGGCCAGTCTGGGGTTGCTATTATTAGAGTTTCAGGGCCTCTCGCCGAAAGCACAATATATAAACTTACTAAAAAAAAACTAAAACCGAGAAAAGCAACCCTTTGTAAAATATTTAATTCAAAAAAGGAAGTTTTGGATGAAGCGGTTGTCATTTACTTTGAAAAAAATAAAAGCTTTACAGGAGAAAGCGTTGCCGAGTTTCAAACGCATGGTGGCGAAGCGATTATTAGGTCTGTTCTTAATGAGCTGTCGAAAACAGATGGTCTTAGACCTGCAGAACCAGGGGAATTTACTAAGCAAGCATATTTATCAGGAAAAATAAATTTAGTTCAAGCCGAAGGCCTGGGAGACCTTATTTCTGCCCAAACAGAAAAACAAAGACAGCAGGCAATAATGCAATATGGCGATGAGGCCTCGAACAAATATCTTACATGGTCTAAGGAGATTAGACAGTGCCTAGCATATATTGAGGCCTCCATTGATTTTTCAGATGAGGAAATCCCAAGGGACCTTTTGGTGGGAATTAAAAAAATATCAAAAAAGGTTAAAGAAGAAATTGATTTTTATATTAAGACAGAAAAGCAAAATGAAATAATAAAAGAAGGTATTAAAATCGCCATTATAGGTAAACCAAATTCTGGAAAATCAAGTCTTATCAATTACTTATCAGGGAAAAACATTTCNATTGTTTCATCAAAACCTGGTACAACTACAGATGTACTTAGGTCCGAAAGGACATATGATGGCGTTTATGTAACCTTAATCGATACCGCAGGGCAAAGAAAATCAAAAAATAAGATAGAGGTAGAAGGAACAAAAAGAGCAAAAAAGGAATCAGAGTTAGCTCATATTCGCCTTTTTTTGGGATCCAATAACGAAAAGGCCCCTTTTTCTGGTCTAGAGCTATCGCCTATGGAAAACGATATTGTGGTAATAAATAAATCCGACCTTATAAAAAGACACAGAATACGGCCAAATATTACTATTTCTCTAAAACACAAAAAAAGACTTATAGAGCTTGAAAAGAAACTTAAGGAAAGAATAAAAAAAATAGCATCGGTAGGTAGAGGCGCCCTGTTAGCGAAGGAAAGACAAAAAAATCATTTAAAAAATGCAACACAAGCGCTAGCCAAAATATCAGGAAATGATTTAGAAATTATTTCAATACATGTAAGAGATGCTCTATTAAGTATAGATAGCCTTACAAACGAAACAGATAACGAAGACATTCTCGGCATTATTTTTAGTAAATTTTGTATAGGGAAGTGACGTTTGTTTCACGTGAAACAAATTTCCTTTGTTTGGTATTTATTTGACTATTATGTTTCACGTGAAACGAAATAACCTTGTAAACACTTAACTAAAGATTTAAAAGAAAGAATGACGAAATATGATGTAATAGTTATCGGTGGTGGTCATGCTGGATGTGAAGCAGCAGCAGCATCTTCAAGGGTGGGTGCAAAAACCCTTCTTATAACCAACAAAGCATCAACAATAGGAGCAATGTCCTGTAACCCAGCAATGGGGGGAATAGGNAAAGGACACCTTATAAGAGAGATAGATGCTCTCGACGGAGTTATGGGAAGAATATCGGATCTTTCAGGGATACATTTTCAAGTGCTCAATAAAAGAAAAGGCCCTGCTGTACAGGGTCCAAGAGCCCAAATTGATAGAGAGCTTTATTCTTTTCATATGCAGAAGGAAATAAACCAAACAAATGGGCTTGAGGTTCTTGAGGCCTCTGTTGAAGATTTTATTATAAAAAAGAAAGGCGTTGTAGAGGGTGTGATCTGCAGGGGTGGTTTGAAGCTCTTCGCCAAATCAACAGTCCTGACGACAGGAACGTTCCTTAATGGTGTTATACACTGTGGTAAAAAAACAACACCAGGAGGAAGGATTGGTGAACCCCCCACTACAGGGCTTTCAAAAACTTTATATGGCTTCGGCTTAACACTTGGAAGGCTGAAAACAGGAACTCCTGCAAGGTTATTGTCAAATAGTATTGATTATTCTTCACTGGAGGTTCAAAAGGGTGATAAATCGCCAGAAAACTTTTCATATATTTCGGGTGAAATTAACAATAGGCAAATTAATTGTCACATAACAAAGACCATAAAAAAAACACATAACATTATAAGAAAGAATATAAAAAAATCCTCAATTAATGCAGGTAATATATCTGGTGTTGGGCCAAGATACTGTCCATCAATAGAGGACAAGGTGGATAGATTTTCTGACAAAGATAGCCACCAAATTTTTCTTGAGCCTGAGGGATTAAACAGCAATCTTGTTTATCCAAATGGGATTTCAACATCCCTCCCTGAGGATGTTCAAGAAGATTTTTTAAGAACAATACCAGGGTTAGAGAATGTTAAAATTGAAAAATATGGATATGCTATAGAATATGATTATATTGATCCAAGAGAGCTAGATCATACTCTGGCTGTAAGAACAGTTTCAGGGCTTTGGCTTGCAGGTCAGATTAATGGAACAACAGGCTATGAAGAGGCAGCTGCCCAAGGTCTCGTTGCCGGCGCAAACGCAGGTTTAAAAAGCCTCGACAAAGAAGGTCTTAATTTTGATAGAGCCAATGGCTACATTGGTGTCCTAATAGATGATCTTGTTGTTAAAGGTGTATCAGAGCCATACAGGATGTTTACATCAAGGTCTGAATATCGATTAAGCCTTAGAGCAGATAATGCCGATGAAAGGCTAACAGATATTGGTATAATGTCGGGCCTTATTGGAAAAAAAAGAAAGTCCATTTGGAAAAAGAAAAAGCAAGAACTCTCTGCCGCGAGAAAGAAACTTCAATCACTAAAAATAACACCAAATCTTGCTCAAAAAAAGGGTCTTAAAATTAACCTTGATGGAAAAAAAAGGTCTGCTTATGATATTTTAAGTTATCCAGGCATCAAATATAAAGACCTTAAAAATTTTTGGAGTGAAATTAGTAATCTGTCCCCACAAGTNGAAAAAACTATATCTGCTGAAGCGCTNTACAAAAAATATCTCGNTAGACAACAAATAGACATTGAAAGATTTAGAAGGGATGAAGCAAAAAAAATAAATCCAAATATTGATTATAAAAAAATTAAAGGTCTTTCTAATGAACATAAAGAAAAGCTTACAAGGCTAAGGCCAGAAACTTTAGGACATGCTCAGAGGATTGATGGCGTTACCCCTGCGGCCCTTGGTTTAATAATAGCGCATCTAAAAAATAATAAAGGTGCTTAAATTGGCTCTTCCAAATTCTTTCAAAGATATGAGCCTGAACGCGAGTGAAATCGGAACACTTACGCAATATTCTAAGCTAATACTAGATGCTAACAGAGGATTTAATTTGATAGCCAAAAGTACAGAGGAGTTAATATGGGAAAGACATATACATGACAGTGCTCAGTTGGCTAGTTTGATCCCTAAAGACGCAAAGTCTTTTTGCGATGTTGGCTCTGGAGCTGGCCTTCCAGGCTTAGTTATTAAAATAATGAATCACTCACTCGATTGTTTTCTTGTGGAGCCTATTAAAAAAAAGTCTGATTTTTTAAAATTTGCAGCCGAGAAACTTGGCCTAGAGATTGTTGTGGCTCAGGAAAGGTACGAAAATATAAAGGAAAATAGTATATTGTCTGCTGACGTTATAACCGCAAGAGCCTTAATGCCGCTTAAAGACCTCCTTAAACTTTTCTCAAATAGTATTGGGAAGGGGGGTATAGGAATTTTTCCAAAAGGAAAATCTTGGGAAAAAGAGCTTAATGATGCAAAAGATCTCTGGGATATTAAGTATAGGCTAGTAGCAAGCGAAACTAACAAAGAGTCTAAAATATTTATTATTGAGGGCCTAGAGGAAAAATGAGCCAAAAAAAAGTATACTCTATTATTAATCAAAAAGGAGGGGTTGGAAAAACCACCACCACAATTAATCTTGGTACTGCAATGGCGGCGTGTGACGCAAAAGTTCTTTTAATAGACATGGACCCTCAAGGAAATTTATCAACTGGACTTGGTGTTTCACCTTCAAAAAGGCAATTCGGCTGCTATAATATTTTAACTTCAACAAAAACAATAGATGAGTGTGCAATTCAGACAGAAATTCCAAATCTTAACTTAGTTACAGCTAACGAAAGTCTCTTGGGCATAGAGATAGAGCTTTCGTCTTTTGAGGATAGGGCTCTTCGTCTAAAAAAAGAAATTGAAGGCATTAATAATTATGATTTTATTTTATTAGACTGTCCGCCCGCACTAAACATTATAACATTAAATGCGCTAGCAGCATCTGATGGTGCGCTAGTTCCTTTACAGGCAGAATTTTATGCTCTTGAGGGTTTAAGCCAGCTCTTAAAGACAATTAAAGGCATAAGTAATACAATTAACAAAAAGCTTAAACTTTCAGGTGTGGTGCTTACCATGTTTGATAAAAGAAATAATTTATCATTGCAGGTTGAGGAGGACGTAAGAAGTTATTTAGATGGCGATGTTTTCTTGACTAAGATACCTCGTAACATAAGACTTTCCGAGGCTCCTTCGCACGGTTTACCTGCGCTCATATATGACCACAAATGTTCTGGAAGCGAGGCATATATTGAGCTGGCCAGAGAATTTTTAAAAAGAGAGGAATGGAAGTTTGCATAGTTTTGGAAGAGGTAAATAAATGAAAAAAGGTTTAGGCAAGGGTCTCGCAGCGCTTATTGGTGATTTAGACGAAGACATAGAGAGCCAAGAAGTTAAAGAAAAAAATGAGGAAGGGCTGGGTCAAGTTAATAGCCTTCCTATTGAGTTGCTAATCCCTAATAGAGAGCAACCAAGAAAAACTTTTAACGATGAATCAATTAAAGAGCTAGCTGACTCAGTTAAAGAAAAAGGTGTTTTGCTTCCCATACTTGTAAGGCCAATTAAAGATAAAAAAGAATATCAAATTATTGCTGGAGAAAGGCGCTGGAGAGCTTCGCAAATAGCCGGGCTACACGATGTGCCTGTCGTTATTCGAAACTTTAACGAGAGTGAAGTTTTAGAAATTGGTTTAATAGAAAATATGCAAAGAGAAAACTTAACAGCCATTGAGGAGGCCTTGGGATTTGAAAGACTCCAAAGAGAGTACAGTTATACTCAAGAAAATCTCTCTAAAATTCTTAGCAAATCAAGAGCATATATTGCCAATACCCTTAGGCTGTTGTCTTTGCCGCATAAAGTTCAGGCACTTCTTCAAGACGGGCAGCTTTCNGTTGGCCACGCTAGAGCGCTAATAGTTTTAAAGGATCCTTTGTCTGTGGCGAAGTATGCAATTAATAAAAAGATGAGCGTAAGGCAACTTGAAAATTATGTTTCTTATCTCAAGTCAGGCAGGAATAAAAAAGAGCAAACACCAAAAACAAAAAGCTCAGACACAGTAGCTCTTGAAAAAAATCTTACAGATAAAATTGGTTTGGCTGTTGAAATAAATGAGCGAGGAGACGGTCGAGGGGAAATGAATATTAAATTTACCAGCTATGACCAACTAGACTCGNTCTGTAAAAAACTTTTATAATATTATTTTCTTGCGACATTGCTTAATCTAAGAACAATATCACCAATAATGCTCGATCCTAATTCTGAGAATTCTTTTGTTTTAAGATCAGCCTCAACTAATATATCTAAGGCTCTTTCAGTTTTTTTTATATTCCAATTNTC
This sequence comes from Rhodobiaceae bacterium, assembly GCA_002704345.1. Taxonomy (GTDB): domain Bacteria; phylum Pseudomonadota; class Alphaproteobacteria; order MED-G09; family MED-G09; genus MED-G09. The sequence goes on from PAGD01000004.1 coordinate 7,468, forward strand.
AACTTGGTTTTGATAGCTTTTTATTTCCTTGTAAAATATAGGCGGCTTAATTTCTTTAATAGCGTCATTAATTGAGACTCCTGATAAAATCTTAAGACCCGTCATATGAATTTTTTGAAAGTGAACAAGAAAGGCAGAAACAAGTTGAGGCGCTGTTACGCCTTGTAAAATAAGACGAGATAGAATTTTCTGAGATTCTTCTGTTCTTCCTAAACAAACATTTTTACAAATCTCATTTATTTGACTTTGATTGGTATCAAACAATACAAGCCTAACTTCCTCTATTCCAATTTCCCTACTCACTGATGATTCAAGGTAGAGCATTAAACTCTCAATACTATTATTTATTCTCCCTCTGTCAAAACCAGATAGCGATATTATTTCATTGCACGACTCTTTAGTTATTGAGAATTTATTTTCCCTTGCTTTATCTTGCATAAAAGTTATTAAGCCTCTTGCATCGTCTTCATAAAAGGGAACTATTATAGAGCTATCAGAACTCTCAACCGCCCTTCTTAAGGAGGACCGAGGCGATAAAGTCCCGGCTTTAATTATTAGCGTAACATCATTTTGCTCAGTTTTCAGAAAGTCTAGAATAGCGCCGCCAGCCTCTGATCCAGTCATATTAATCTTTAAATATTTCTTTTCAGAACCAAGGGCTAACGATTGTGTTTCATTGTGAAATTCACCGGCATCGCCTGTAATTTCTTTTGCCTCAAATTCTCGTGAACCAAATATTTCTTTTTCTTCATCAATTAGTGACTTAGAAAGTTCTTTATAGAGATTTTCAATAACAAATGAGTTTGGCCCGTAAAGAAGCAAGGCTTTAAAAGATGTTTCTTTAGATTTTATTATAGACTGTATGTCTTGTTGTTTACCCTTCATCTATTATTTTTTTCTTTATTAAATAACACGATTTGATTCCTAATATCCTGGGCAGCAGAGTAGGAAAGCCTATCTTCGGAATCTCTTTTTGCGACCTCATTCGAATAGGGTTCGGCAATTCTATTAAATGCCGTTGATACTATGCTTTCACCAGTAAAAACGATTTCATCTTTTTCTATGTTCTTTATATAAAAAATAACCTTATTTGAAACTCCCATACGAGTAACTTTTTCATCTTCTCTTACATCTATATCGTCATATCTTCTTTCAAGAGACAGAGAAACTAGATATTTTTCTTTTGACTTTACGTTTGTAAAAAATAATCGCTCTAAGTTTGCATATATATTATAAAGATCCTTGTTAGATTTTTTAGGCTCAACAAATATAAAATTTGAAAGCGAATTAGATTCATAAAGTGGTGAGAAAGAACACCCAGAGAGAAAAAGAATAATTAAAACCGAACAAAAAATTTTTATATTATAAAACAATATTAATAATCCTACCTGGAACCACTATAATCTTTTTAACATGACTGTCGTTAATAATCGCCTTAACTTCTTCGGCATTAAGAACCAATTCTTCTAATTCTGACTTGTCCATATCAGCAGAAACCTTAATCTCTGATCTTTTTTTACCATTTATTTGAATCGGGATAATAAGCTGGCTTTCCTTGACAAGNTCTGAATCATGCTTAGGCCAAGATTCGTCACTTACAAGTGTTTTTTTATTAGATGTTTGCTTCCAAGCTTCTTCTGCAAGATGTGGCGTGATAGGGTTAAGCATAATGATAAGGAAATTAACTGTTTCCTTAAGAACGCTAGAGCTAATGTTGTCATCATTCTTAATTTTAGATATATCCCCAATAAAGCTATAAAGACTAGCAATTGCCTTATTAAAGTTAAGATCATTAAGCTCTTTAGAAACTTTTAAAAGAGTCTTATGGTTTTTTATTTTCAACTCTTCAGATGTGCTGTTGATCTGATCTTTTCCCCTCTTTGAGAGATCGGCTAAGTGGAGTATNGTTTTCCATATTTTTCTTATAAATTTACCAGCCGCCTCAACTCCAGATTCGGACCAAAAAATATCTCTATCAGGAGGCGAGTCCGACAGAACGAACCATCTAGCTGTATCNGCACCATATTCTTTTATGATNGTATCAGGATCTATCACATTTTTCTTTGATTTTGACATTTTTTCTGGAGAACCNACCTTTATTGCTTCTCTGGTTTCTGAGTGAATGAAGGAACCATCCTTTTTTATTACCATGTTTGGTTCAATCCACTCATTTTTGGTGTTCTTGTAGGTTTCATGACAAACCATTCCTTGNGTAAACATCCCCTTAAACGGTTCNGATATATTTAAATGACCAGAACCCTTAAGCGCATTTGTAAAAAATCTAGAATAAAGCAAGTGAAGTATNGCGTGCTCAATCCCCCCAATATATTGATCAACAGGAAGCCAGTAATCTGCAGATTTTTTATTTGTTGGGCTATCAACTTCAAGTTCACAGAATCTAGCAAAATACCAAGAAGAATCAACAAATGTATCAAATGTATCGGTTTCTCTTTCTGCAGAATTTTTGCATTTAGGACATTTAGTTTTTTTCCAACTTTCATGTTGCTCTAATGGGTTTCCTGGTTTATCAAAAACAACATCATCAGGTAGCCTTACCGGGAGATCTCTCTCTTCAACAGGAACAGGCCCACAGTCTTTACAGTGAATTATTGGAATTGGACAACCCCAGTATCTTTGCCTAGATATACCCCAATCTCTTAATCTAAAGTTTGTCTCTTTTTTGCCATTATTTTTTAATACCAAAATTTCTGAGGCCTTTTCTTTTGCTTCAGAAACACTTAATCCATCAAGAAATTCAGAATTAACAATATGCCCCTCACCAGTATATGCTTCTTGATTGCCTTGAAGGCTTTCAGGGCTTTCTCCATCTGGGCATACCACAGGAATTATCGGAATATTATATTTTTTTGCAAATTCGAAGTCTCTTTGATCATGCGCTGGACAACCAAATATTGCTCCTGTTCCGTATTCACTCAAAACAAAGTTTGCAATGTAAACATCAAAAAGGACTCCATCTTTAAAGGGGTGTTTTATTTTAAAGCCTGTCAAAAAACCTTCTTTTTCTGCTTTATCGATTGCCTCTGCTGTAGAGCCAATTTTTTGACATCTTTCTATAAAGTTTTTTGCATCTTTATTATTTTTATAAAGTTCAAGGGCTATCGGGTGATCTATTGATATTCCGCAGAAGGTTGCGCCAAAAAGAGTATCTGGTCTTGTNGTNAANACTTTTATAGGATCCGCGTTTGAATTTTCTGAATTTATACAATCAAACTCAAAAGAGATTCCTTGAGATTTACCAATCCAATTTTCTTGCATTAGCTTTACACGCTCTGGCCACTCTTTTAACTTTGGAATTTCTTNTAAAAGTCTTTCGGCGTCATTGGCAATATTTANAAACCATTGAGTTAAAGTTTTTCTTTCAACGGTTGCACCAGATCTCCAACCNTTTCCGTCAATAACTTGTTCGTTTGCCAAAACAGTTTTATCNACAGGATCCCAGTTGACTAGACTTTCTTTTCTATATGCAACACCAGAGGCAAAGAGATCTAAAAAAATCTTTTGTTGATGCTTAAAGTATTCTGGATCACAAGTAGCAAACTCTCTATCCCAGTCAATTGAAAGACCAAGGGATTTTAATTGTTTTTTCATTGTCGTAATATTTTTATAGGTCCATTCTTTTGGATGAACTTTTTTTTCCATTGCTGCATTTTCTGCTGGCATTCCAAACGCATCCCAGCCCATAGGATGTAATACATTATCCCCCTGTGCTTTTCTAAACCTAGCCACTACATCACCTATCGTATAATTTCTTACGTGACCCATATGAATNTTTCCAGATGGATATGGGAACATCTCTAAAATATANTTTTTNGGTTTTTTGCTAGTAATAGGCTCAGGCTTAAAAGATTTATTTTTTAACCATTGCTCCTGCCAGTAAGATTCTATTTCTTTAGGAAGATATTCAGACATTATAATTTTTAGCTACTGCCAAGGGTGCCAATTCTAAGTTCCCTAGCCTTAGTTAGTATTGAAGCCTCTACAAGTCTTGCTGTGTCAGGGTTAGTTTCGGCTTTCGTCCATCCTTCTTCAAGCCTTACTTCTCTAAAAACATTAACGCTAATTCCATCGGCCCTCAATCTTCTGTCTTTGACATAAATTGTTAGTTTTACTCTTTCAGATGAATTATTTGTATCTTCATACCACTGTGTTGTTATAACCCCACCTATAGGGTCAACGATATCTAAAGGAATAAAGGATACAGTATCAAGGCTAGCCCTCCAAAGAAAAGCATTAACAGCCATAGAGACTTGAGATTTCGCAATTTCAGAAATTTCTATATCAACTTTTTTTGAGCAATTACTTAAGAAAAGAAAAACCGAAAAAAATAATATTATGTTAGTTTTTTTATTCATTAAATTTGCCCCTTTTTGCAGTTGCCTTGATTAAATAATAGTAATCAATAACAGGATTTTTAGTTTATCTCAAAAAGAAATAAATCAAAATTTTATATTTTAATATTTATGGTATTCGATAATGTAAATATGAATGATATATAAAGATATGCACATTGTTGAAAAAAATTTACTTAATATAAAAGAGCGAATTGAGCGCACCTGTGTTGAGTTCGACAGAGACCCTACTAAAGTTAAGCTAATAGTTATTACAAAGAAGTTTAATAAAGAGGCATTAAAGCCAATTTTAGATTCTGGTCACCTTTTATTTGGCGAAAACAAAGTTCAAGAAGCCTACGCCAAATGGTCAGACTTATTAAAACAATATAAAGATTTAGAGATTCATATGGTGGGAGGCCTTCAGTCCAACAAAATAAATGAGGCTACTTCTTTGTTTACCTGCATTCACTCTGTTGATAGGCATAAGATCTTGGAGGGTATTAACAAAAACATAACTGAAGACTCTTCACTCAAAGAAGTTTTTATTCAGGTAAATATTTCTAACGAGGCTAGTAAAGGGGGAATAGAAGTTTCTGAGGTCGATGACTTCTTAGATGGCGCAAAGAAATATGGAAATATTAATATTCTTGGCTTAATGACTATGCCGCCACCCAATGAGGAGCCATCAGTTTACTTTGCTCTTCTTAATAAGCTTGCAAAAAAAAATAACCTTAAGTGCTTAAGTATGGGAATGAGCAATGATTTTGAAACAGCGATTGCGCTCGGCGCAACGCACATAAGAGTTGGGGAGGCTATTATGGGCCCTAGGGTTAAGGTTTGACTCAAAGAGTTTTACTTTTTTCTGACGACAAAACATTTAACTCGATTATAAATGATCTATTTGACGATTCAGAAGTTTTTTATTTTGTCCTCATTGAAGATTTCAAGTCCAATAAAAGAAAATTTCAGCTTAATGAAGATGATATTCCAATGTTCTTTGAATCACATGACAATTCTTTTAGTAATTTTAAAGATTTTTTAACTAAGCAGTTTTTTAAAGGTGCATTTATAGTTTTTAATTCAAACAAAGAAGAATTAAGCCAAGAACACCCTAAGGCATTATCACTTGATATACCTCTAAATTTAAATGAATTTTTTCATACGCTTAAGAATATACAGATTCAAAAAGAAGCTGTTGAGTATCATGATATTAAGTTTAAGAAATTATTTTTAAATATGGCGGGGAGAATTATTGGCGATTCCAAGAACAATACTAAGCTTACAGATAAGGAAGCAAAAATTTTATGGCATCTCGTTAAAGAAAAAGGACAAACTGTGAGTCAAAAATTTTTATTAAACAAGGTTTGGGGCTATAGGGATGATATTGAAACAAAAACACTTACAACACACATATACACCATACGAAAAAAGTTAAATATTTTTGAGAATATCTTCTCTATTGAAAATTCTGAAGATGGCTATTTTATTAAATTTAAGCCTATCTAAAATTCAAAGTCAGCAATTAAAGGGACATGATCTGAGGGCCTTTCATTATTNCGAATTTTTTTTTCAATTGAGGTAGATTTAATATATTTATTTAATTCTGGACTTGCCCATATATGATCAAGTCGCCTNCCTCTGTCAGACTGTTCCCAATTTTTAGATCGATAGCTCCACCAGCTATAAAGCTTATCGGTATATGGGTGGAANTCTCTTATAGAATCTATAAAGTCGTACGAGGACTGAAACATTTTTAGTCTTTCAACCTCAATTGGGGTATGACTAACAATCTTAAGCAATTGTTTATGAGACCACACATCATTTTCATGGGGTGCTATATTAAGATCCCCCACAAGAAGCATTAACTCTTTTTTGTTTTTTTTAGAGCTGAGCCATTTCGCCGCCTCATCAAGAAAATCTAATTTGTGTTTAAATTTTTCGTTAATTATAGGGTCAGGTTCATCTCCACCAGCCGGCACATAAAAGTTGTGAACTGTTAAAGGTTTGTTTTTAGTGTTTAAAGTTACTGAAAGGTGACGACCATCTTTTCTTTTACAAAAATCTTTTTGATCAGTTTTTTCAACTTCAAGGTTTGTGGCAATGGACACACCATGGTAGCCTTTTATACCATTTGAAAAAACATTATTTAGGCCAAGCTCATAAAAATCTTGGTAAGGAAACAGATCATTTGGGCATTTAGTTTCTTGAAGACATACAACATCAGGCCGATATTCTTCTATTATAGATACAAGAGATTTTATTCTTAATCTAACAGAATTAATGTTCCAGCTAAGTATACGAACCTTCATTTTGATTTTAATCGCTTAAGATATTATCCCACATTTCTTCAATCATCATTTCGTAATCAAAATCTAAAATCGTAGATGTATCCTCGTATCGCTCAATGATTTGAGCATTTGGAAAAATTGTATGATCTTCTTTATAACTATCCTTACACATATCTAAAGCCATTATATTTGGGGTTGCAAATTGAATATCCTCAGCAAGTAATTTTCCATTCTTTGGCTCTAAAAGCGAATTAATTATGGCATGTGATTCATCTTGTTGTAATGAGGATTTTAATATAGAAGCACAGTCTTGCCATATAAGGCTACCCTCTCTTGGAAAAGTGAACCCAATGTCATTATCAGCAATTGTTCTATAATCTTCATTACTTAATACAGCTATATCAACTTCACCATTAGTTAATAATTCTTTCCCATTATTCTTTCCAAAGTCTTTAACATTCACTTTTTGTCTTTTTAGAAGTTTTTCTGCTTGATTAATCCACATAGGGTCATTGGTATTCAAGCTGACTCCCATATATTTAAGGGCGAGCTGTATAAGTGTTCTTCCCTCTCCAATGAGAGCAATTTTACCAGCGTATTTATCAGAATCGAGTAACCATCTCCAGGTTGAGGGTGGTTCAGAAAACTTACTTTTTCTGTAAGCTATTCCTATGGCCCCATATGATAGTGGAACACTGTACTTCCTTTCAGGATCAAAGGAAGAGGTAAGAAATTTTTTATCAATAAAGGTCTTATTGGAAATTAGATCATTATTAAGCTCAAGTAATTTTTCTTCGTCAATCAAATTCTCAATTGATGAATCTCTTCCCACGACAACATCAAATGAGCCACCGCTTAATGAAAAACTAGATGAAGAGCTATAAGTTGTTATATTAATTTCAGGTTCAATAGCACTTTTAATCTTTGATAAAAGTTTTTTTGATAAATAATTTTCAGGGGAATACAAGCTAAAAGCAATAGCTTCATCTTGGGCAAATAGTCCTAAAGGTCTAAGAGCCAGACCAGCGGCAACAAGTCCAATGCCGGATACAAAACCTCTTCTTGTTGTGTTAACAAACTTTTTATTTTTATTCATAATTTTCCCTTTTAATAGTGTTACCTTATTAGCAATTATATCTAACAGTTACTATAATTTTATTATTTTTGTTATTAATTAATATTAAAAAAATTTTCATCTAAAAAATCAAATCTACTGATCTTAGAGAAAAAAACTAAAGTTTCATTATTTTGTGCATCAATTAGCTTCCATTGTCTTAGTTTCGGTTTCGGATAATCGCCTGTAAGATATATTGAGTTTCTTTTTGAGCTTTCTTTTGTCCTAAGCTCAATTGTACCTATATTCCCTTCAATCGATATTTTCTTTAAAGCAAAGCTATCTAAGCTAAAGCTTTTCGAGAGTAAGTTTGATATCGGACTATCCTTAATTGAATATTGGTTTACAGCACCATTTTCTCTTTCTTTTACGGAAATAAGGCCATCATTAATTGTTATTATTAATTCAGATTCAGGAAGATAGCTAAATTTTATTGAACCTTTCCCATTTGACCAAAATTTACCTTTTGAGAGCTTTCCAAACTTATCAAGTTGAGAAAATTTTCCTGTTACTGGTCCAAGGTTAAACAAATAGCTTTCAAAAGATTTTGCCCACTTATTTGTTTCGGTTGAATCTTCTGATCTTGCTAAATTTGGGAAAGTTAAGATAAAAAAGATAATAAGTAGTATGAAATTTTTCTTTTTATAAGACATTAATTATCCTGACCTATGATCTCTCTCTTGCCTTGGCTATTTGGTTCCGAAATAATACCTTTTTCTTCCATTTCTTCGATTATTCTTGCCGCCCTATTATAACCAATCTGAAGTTTTCTTTGGATATAACTTGTTGAAACCCTTTTATCTTTAATAATTATTGAGACCGCCTGACTGAATAAAGCATCTTCTGAGTCATCTTGAGGCGACAGTATATTGCCCCCATCACCATCTTCCTTTGTTATAGATTCAATATATTCAGGTGTTTCCTGCTTTCTTATGAAGCCCACAACCCTTTCTACTTCATCATCAGAAACAAAGGGGCCATGAACTCTTACAACTTTTCCTCCATCAGACATATACAGCATATCGCCTCTCCCAAGAAGTTGTTCAGCGCCCATTTCGTTTAATATAGTTCGGCTATCAATTTTTGAGGCTACTTGGAATGCGATGCGGGTTGGAAAATTCGCCTTAATTGTACCAGTAACAACATCAACAGAGGGCCTTTGTGTGGCCATGATTAAATGAATACCTGCTGCCCTGGCTTTTTGAGCAAGGCTCTGAACTAAGTGTTCAATATCATTTCTAGCAACAAGCATAAGGTCTGCCATTTCATCTATTACAACAACGATAAATGGCATTCTTTTTGCCTCAATTTCNTCCTCTGAGTAGAGAGGTTGTCCCGTTTCATCATCATAACCAGTATGAATCTTTCTTTTAAATTTCTTACCTTTCCTTCTGTATTCTTCAGCCTTTTCATTAAATGCTTCCATTGTTCTTACAGAGAGTTTTGACATTCTATTATATCTATCGTCCATTTCTCTTACTACCCATTTTAGCCCAACGACGGCTTTTTTAGGGTTTGTTATAACAGGTGAAAGAAGGTGAGGTATTCCATCATAAACTGATAGCTCGATCATTTTAGGGTCAACCATTATTAATCTACATTCATCAGGTCTAAACCTATATAAGATTGATAAAATCATTCCATTGATGCCAACTGATTTTCCAGAACCTGTAGTTCCCGCAATCATGAGNTGAGGCATTCTTGATAAGTCTGCTATAGTCGGTTCACCACCAATATTTTTGCCTAGGCTTAATGGAATTCCATCATCCTTACTAACGAAAATATCGCTTTCTAAAATCTCTCTTAAGTAAACAGTTTCTTTATTATAGTTTGGTAGCTCTATACCGATGGAATTTTTCCCAGGTATTACAGCAATTCTTGCTGATNTNGAGCTCATTGATCTTGAAATATCATCGGCTAAAGAAATAACTCTTGATGATTTCACNCCAGGNGCAGGCTCAAGCTCATATAAGGTNACAAACGGTCCAGGNTTAACGCTTATTATTTTTCCGTTAATTCCAAAATCATTTAAAGTTGTAGTTAAAAGGTCTCTATTCTGATTAATTTGCTTATCGGATACCTTACTTTCTTTTCTTTCAGATGGAACCTCGCTAAGTAGATCAAGTCCTGGAAGGACATAACCATTAGNNACCTCATGATCTTGCAAACTTTTTTCGNCAACAGTTNTGTTTACCTTTTTTTCTTTTTTAATNATCGGCTGAAATATTGTTCGCTTTTTTTTCTTTATTTTAGTTACTTTCTCNGGAATCTCTTCAANAATTTCTTTTGCNCCCATANTATAATTAGAATAATCAGGGGATGTGNTAGGGAGTAATCCGTAAGTTATTAGAAGAGAAGATAGAACCCCTATTAATGTAAAAAATACATAAATAAATATATTGCTCTCTAGTAAATTGACATTAACTCCAAGGCTAATCTTATAGATAATTGATTCAATTTCGTTTAAAGCTAAAGACCCTAATACTCCGCCCGCCTCATATAGTTTTTCAAATAAAGAGGAAAGAAAGAATAATCCAACTAAAATTAATACAAGCTTTATCCATGGAGCCTTTAGTTTCTTTATTATTTTATAAAATCCAAAAATTACAAAAATAGCAGGAACTACTATTGATAGAATTCCAAAAAACTGAACCATAATATCTGAAGCATAAGATCCAGGGATTCCTAAAATATTTTCAGGCGGGGCATCTGAGATTGTGTTAAGGCTTTTATCTAATGCATTATAAGAAATTATAGAAATAAGTCCTAGAGCTCCAATAGCCATAAGTGAGATCCCTAAAACTAAGTTCATTATTCCAAAGAATATCCTATAAAGAAAACCCCTTAGCTTAAAAAAAACTTTTGAAGGAAAGCTTATAATTTTTTTTAGAATACTCATCTATTGTTTTTCCATAAATGCCCTATAAAAAGAAATTAACGAATCAGGTTGATAATCACGCGTTAATACAGCAATCTGCAAGAACTTTTTTATTTAAACGTTAATTTAATTTAAATCTTTATTGAAATATACTATTGGACCTATCATGAATAAAAATAATTTTGATGTTGCAATTTTTGGTAATGGACTAACTTCCAAAGTAATGTGTCTAGTTGCATTACACTACGGTGTTAGTTTTATTAATATCAAAGGAAAAGAAAAAGAAGAAAAAAATGCTGATGATATTAGATCTCTTGCATTATCCTCTGCATCAAAAGGTATGCTTAAAATTCTTGGTATTAATTTATTATCCCAACCTGTTAAAAAAATGATTGTACTTGAGGGAGGAGTTTCAAGAGGTAAGATAAAAGGTAAGGTTATCTTTGACGCAGAGGAGCTCCAAGAACAAATCGCTCATATCTGTGAGTATTCTGTAATTAATAAATCTTTGGAAAAAAAACTTAAA
>PAGD01000021.1 GCA_002704345.1 Rhodobiaceae bacterium
GCGTCAAGAATTGATGCTATTGTAAGCTTAGGTGGAACAGTCATTCCGCTTCTAAGATCCCGTTCTCTTTTCCCACCTACAGGAACATCGACAGTTAACATTATTGCTTTATAATTACTCTCTTTACACCTTTTGATAAAATCGTAGCTAATTTCTCTATTCTTCCATACATACATCTGAAACCACACTGGTCCATTCGATGAATTTGCATAATCTTCAATATTTGTACTTGCTATTGAGGATAATGTTGANGGGAAGTTTCTTTTTGAGGCAGCTCTTGCTACTGCTGGCTCACCTTCATGATGAAAAAGGTATGAAATTGCTGTAGGTCCNAAGGCAAAAGGATAAGGCATTTCAGTNCCCAGAACTTTTGTTTGAGTTTCAACNTCAGANACATCGATAAGTNCATCAGGAATGAATTTCCATTTTTTAAAAGCATCTCTATTATTTTCTTTGGTACTTTCATCTTCGGCTGCGCCATCTGCATAGTCAAAAACAGCACGAGGTACTCTTTTTTTTGCTAAAAGCCTTAAATCATCAATATTGTAATATTTACTCAAACTATTTCCGCTGTTAAATTTATAGATTAGATGTTTATATCTAAAACTACCTTTATCGATCCAGATTTTCTNTCATCAGCTATTTTAAATGCTTCAACTGCAGAATCAATCGGAAATCTATGAGTAATAATCTTAGAAACAAGTTCAGGAAAATCAAAAAGCATTTTTGCTGAAATATCTATATCTCTTCCATTTGGTCCAAGCCCATAACAACGAGAGGCATGATATGAAGCTTCTTTATTAATAGCTCCAAACCCAGGTAACTTAATATCATCCCAAGCAACAGCTAGCCCAATAATTTTACCTTGTGGCTTTAATAGCTCAACACAAGTTTCAAGGGACTCAGCTGAACCAACACAATCTACAACTCTATCATAAACACCTGAGGGAGGCTTTACATTACAAAGCTCCGCNGCTTCCATTTGNTGTTCATATCTAGCATGAAGATCGACTTCGCAACCCATCGCTTTCGCTGCAAAAACTGCACATTGNCCTATTGANCCGCCACCAACAACTGCTACTCTATGATTTGATTGAGTTTGAGTTATGACATAACCATGAACTGCAACTGCAATTGGTTCTATTAGACAAGATGTTGTTGGATCAATTTCTTGATCTAGTTTTACTAAACAATGCTCTGGAACTATTATCTGCTCNGCCATACCTCCATTTGAAGTTAAACCAATCATTTGAAATTTTTCATTTGAGCAGAGATTATAATTACCAGATTTACAATCTGAACAACCACCGCAATATTCTAATGGTTCGATTGCAACTAAGGTTCCATCAGTTAATCTACCAGACATTTCATGACCCGCTATATGAGAAAAATGACCTTTATTATTAAGCATATCCATATCAGTACCACAGATACCACATGAAGAGATATTCACTAGAATACCCTCGCCTGTAGGCTTTGGCGCATTTATAACATTAACCTTACCTTCTGAATAATTTACTGCTTTCATAAAATTCCTTTTCAACTTTATAGTTTATTTTTCTTGCAAATCTACTTCTAAAATATAGTCTGCCAAAGATGAATAGTAATAACAATAAGATATATGATTCAATTATTCTTGGAGCTGGTATTTCCGGAATAGGTATGGCTGTTAATTTATTAAAAGCCAATATTTCCTCTTTTTTAGTTTTAGAAAAAAAGGGAGCTGTAGGTGGTACATGGCGAGATAATACTTATCCTGGACTATGCTGTGATGTAGCATCTCATTTTTATGCTTTTTCATTTGAGCTAAATCCAAATTGGTCAAAAAAATATCCTGAGCAAAGCGAGATATTGGACTACTTAGAAATGGTAACAGAAAAGTATAAGATCAAACCTCATATAAAATTTAATACTGAAGTAATTAAGGCTGAGTTTGATGCGAGTGAAAGCTTATGGAATATATTTATATCAAATGGAAATATTTATAAAACTAGGACATTAGTTAGTGGTCTCGGGCAATTAAATAAACCTTCAAAACCAGTATTTGAAGGATCAAGTGATTTTAAAGGTACTTCATTTCATAGTGCGGAGTGGGATCATTCCTGTGACTTAAAGGGAAAAAAAGTTGGAGTTATTGGTACAGGTCCTAGTGCGGTTGGATTCATTCCTAAAATAGCAGACGAAGTAAAGGAATTAATAATTTTTCAAAGAACTCCAAACTGGATACTTCCTAAGCCTGATCGTAAGTTTAGTAATATTGAAAAATGGTTATTAAAAAATATGCCATTCTTTGGAAAGCTCTATAGATATTACGAATATTTAATGTCTGAANGACTATATTTTGCCTTCTTTAATAATAAAAATAAAATGGCNTCCGCTATTGAAAGCGTAATATCAAATCTAACAACGGGATTTCAAATTAAAAACATGTCCTCAATGTATCAACTAGGACAAGANATGTTATTAGACGCGCAAATTTCTGATAAATCTCTAAGAGACAAACTTACACCAGACTACCCAGTTGGATGCAAGAGAGTTATACCAACGAATGACTTTTTTCCAACTCTTGAGAAAAAAAATGTATTCCTTGAAACTGAATCAATAGTAAAATTTAACGAAAATTCAGTCATAACAGATAATGGTAAAAAAAATAATTTAGATGTGATTATTTATGGAACAGGTTTTGAAACAAATATTTTTATATCGCCAGTAAAAATTATAGGCCTTAACAATAAAGACTTGGATGATGTTTGGAATAAAGGTGCCGAAGCATATAAAGGCGTAATGGTTTCGGGATTTCCTAACTTTTTTATGTGTTATGGACCTAATACCAATACTGGTCATGTCTCCATTATCTTTATGATTGAAAGCCAAATTAAGTTCATTATCAAAAGCTTAAAATTGATAAAAAAGAAAAATTTAAAACATATTGATGTAAAACAAAAAGCAATGTCTGATTATAATCTCTCAATACAAAAGAAATTATCTTCAACAGTTTGGGCCTCTAGTTGTCAAAGCTGGTATAAGACTTCTGAAGGTAAAATTCTAAATAATTTCCCTGGATTTGGTTTTCAATACTACTTAATGATGTCGAATTATAAATATAACGATATTAAAATGGAAACTTAGAAAAAGATCATAAAATTTCATAAAATGAAAATACGGTATTTAATATATATGTGGTTAAATATATGAACGATAAACCCATCATTATTATTGGCGCTGGTATAAGTGGTTTAGCCCTATGCCTTATACTAATAAAAAATGGTTATCCTGCTGCTCTATTTGAAAAAGAAAGAGAAATAGATCAACCTGGTGCTGGTATAAATATAAGCCCTAATGGAAATGCAGTTCTTTTCCAGTTAGGTATTAAAGATAAGATTCTTAATATTTCAGATAAACCAAATACCATTGAATTAAAAACATATAAAAGAGGTTTTACTATCTCTAAACAAAATCTTAATAGCGATAGCGAGAGATTGTTTGGTTATCCATACCTTCAAATGCAAAGAAAGGAAATAATTAATATCTTAATAGAAGAAATTAATGATATTGATCCAAATATTATTCGAACCAATCATTCTTTTGAAAATTTTACCGAAAATGACCAATCTGTTTTAGCTCATTTTAATAATCAAAAATCATTTGAAGGTTCTATAATTGTTGGATGTGATGGAATCAATTCAACTGTCAAAAAAATTATGCTGCCAGAGTCTAAAAATAAATTCTCTGGAATTATTGCTTGGCGAGGATTAGTTGATATGAAAAAGCTATCCTCGAACATACAGGACTTATCTAGTACGGTTTGGATGGGTCAAAATTCTCATTTTGTTCACTACCCTATAAAAAAAGGTAAATTTCTAAATTTCATTGGAACTTTAAAAAAAGAAAAATGGGAGAGTAGCTCTTGGCATCAGACTGGCAGCAAAGAAGAGCTTATCAGTGATTANAAAGATTGGCACACAACAGTAAAAGAAATTATAAATANCACAGATAAGATTTACAAATGGGGATTATTTGAAAATAAACCCCTACCGAACTGGGTTTCAAAAAGATCGATTATTNTNGGTGACGCNGCACATCCAATGTCTCCGTCCTATGGACAAGGTGCTAACACTGCACTGGAGGATGCTGTTATTTTATACAGATCAATTATGCATTTCAAAAATGACTCAGAGTCTGCCTTAAAAAAATTCCAAAAAAATAGAAAGTCGCGGACACAAAAGATACAAAAGGCTTCAAAACTTAATACAAGATTATTTCACTTAAATAATCCAATTTTCAGAGTAATAATTTATTTTGGGATGTATGTTTTAAGCAATCTGGTACCGCTTATAATGATAAAATCAAAGTGGATTTATAGATATGATGCTTTCAAGGTAAAATTAAAATAATTAGCCTAAAGCATTTTTAAGGTCATTAATTAGATCCTCAGCAGTTTCAATACCAACAGATAAGCGAATAAGACCATCATCTATTCCAAGCGCTTCTCTAGTTTCTTTTGGAATGGAAGCATGTGTCATTATGGCTGGATGTTCTGCTAAACTTTCAGCCCCACCTAAACTCTCTGCCAAAGTAAATANCTCTAAATTTTCCAAAACTTTTTTTGCTTGCGATAATCCACCTGAAACCACGAAAGTNACCATTCCGCCATATAATCTCATTTGTTTTTTGGCTATATTGTGTTCTGGATGACTCTCNAGTCCTGGATATATTATTTTAGAAACGAGTGGATGGTTTTCTAAAAATTCAGCAACAAGNTGAGCATTTTCTGAGTGTTTTTCCATTCTAATAGACAAAGTTTTTAAACTTCTTAAAAGCATNAAACTATCAAAAGGNCCNGTCATACCTCCACTTGCATTTATCAGATATGCAAGTCTTTCAGAAAGATCACTTCTCTCTTTAGATGTAACTGCTAAGCCGGCAACAACATCAGAATGACCTCCAATATATTTTGTTGCTGAATGCATAACAATATCAAAACCAAAATCAAGTGGCTGTTGAATTCGTGGAGACGAAAAAGTATTATCGCAAACTTTTATGATATCTCTATTATCCACAANAGAAGATACAGCATCTAAATCTGTAATCTTTAAAAGCGGATTTGATGGAGTTTCAAGCCACAGCATTTTTGTATTAGGCCTAATGGCATCTAAAATATTTGAAGTCTTTGAAAAATCAACAAANCTAAAATCCAATGAAGAAGTTCTTTTCCTAACATCNTCCATTAATCGATATGTCCCACCATACAAATCGTCAGAAGCAATAACATGATCTCCCGAGTCAAGTAACTCAAGAATAGTTGAAGTAGCCGCCATTCCTGATGCAAATGCAAAACCCTTATCTCCATTTTCAAGACTAGCAATGCAGTCCTCCAAAGCTTTTCGAGTGGGATTNGATGTTCTGGAATATTCATACCCTTTATGAACTCCAGGGCTTTCTTGAGCATATGTTGAGGTAGCATAAATTGGAGTCATGACCGCACCAGTAACTGGGTCATTTTTTTGACCAGCGTGAATAGCTCTAGTATCGAAACCTTTTTTATCTTTCGTCATTTTATCCTCTTTAACTATTATTTTTTATATACGCCAATACATCAACTTTTGTCACTATTCCTATAAAAGTTTCACCTTCCATTATCATAGCAAAATTGGTCTTCCTTAGAACTGACGAAAGATCGCTAATTGACGCCTTACAATCTACTTTTGGAAGATCACTTGACATTGCATTTGCTATTTTATGAGAAAATCCATCTTTATTATCAAAGCAATAATTAAAAATATCATCTTCACTAATTATTCCTACTAACTTGTCATTATCTAAGACTGGTAATTGAGAAAAATCAGAATTTCTCATTCTGTTATAAGCTATTAAAACTGTATCATCCTCCTTAACACTAACAATCTGCTTTCGATCCGCCCTCATAACAACAATATCACTCAAGTCATTTTTTAAATTTTTATCACTTAAACCATTATTCGTTAACCAAGCCTCATCAAAGGCTTTGGATAAATATTTATTTCCTGTATCACAAATAAGAGAAACAACTCTTTTAGGTTCTTTTTGCTTTCTACACCACTCAATCGCACCTGCGACCAGAGTTCCAGCCGATGAGCCTGCTAAAATGCCTTCTTTTTTTAATAAAATATCTAAAGTTTCAAAAGCTTTACTGTCTGGTATTGTTACTGCATCATCAATGTAGGATAAATCTAAAATATCTGGAATAAAATCTTCTCCAATTCCTTCAACAAACCAGGACCCACCCTCATAAGAAAAAGTTCCCTTCTTAACTGCATCAAATATGACTGATCCTTCAGGGTCTGCGGCTACAATTTGAGTCGATGGAGAAATATTCTTAAAGAATTTTCCTACTCCCGATAAGGTCCCACCTGAACCAACTCCTGCAACAAATGCATCAATATTATGATCCATTTGTTCCCATATTTCGGGGCCCGTTGTTTCTTCATGAGCTTTTGCATTTGCAGGATTTCCAAATTGATTGGCATAGAATGCGCCAGGTGTTTCCTTCACTATTTTTTCTGCAATATTATGATAATATTCGGGATCTTCATTGGATACATCAGACCTCGTAAATATAATTTCAGTTCCCAATGCCTTAAGATGTAATATTTTTTCGCGACTCATTTTATCAGGAATAACAAGTATAACTCTATAACCCTTTAGCGCTCCAACTAATGCAAGACCAATACCTGTATTACCTGCTGTAGCCTCAACAATCGTTCCACCAGATTTTAATAAACCATCTTTCTCGGCTTGCTCTATTATCGATACTGCTACCCTATCCTTTATTGAACCACCTGGATTTTGAGATTCCATTTTGACAAAAAGCCTGCAAACACCAACATCAATATTTTTTATTTCTAAAAGTGGTGTATTGCCTATCATCTCTAAAAGTGAGTTGTTTATTGTTGGCAACGGTAATTTATCCATAGCTTTAACCTCAAAATATTTGGCGGTCCCTAGAGGATTCGAACCTCTGACACCTGGTTTCGAAGACCAGTGCTCTATCCAGCTGAGCTAAGGGACCAAATCTTTAACTCTTATAAAAAGAATGACTATAATATCATACCCTTTTTAACCAGATAAATTATAAAAAAAGCCCAAAATTTAAAAATGCTTAGCACTTTTAAAATTGGGCTTAATTTTTAAAATTTTAAATTAATAAAATTATTCAGAAGCTTCTTCTTTAGCATCAGCTGTAGCAAGATTTGCAGCAGCCATTTTACCTCTATTTTCAACAAGCTCGAAGCTCACTCTATCACCTTCGTCAAGATTTCCTAAACCGGATTCTTGAACTGCAGTAACGTGAACGAACACATCATTTTCGCCATCATCAGGCTCGATAAAACCGAAGCCTTTGTTAGCATTAAACCATTTAACTGTTCCTGTTGGCATTATATTCTCCTTTTTTTAATAATTAACCATTTGAAAAAAACAAAAGTCCTAGAGAGTTCTTAATTGTTATCTTGTTTAACTTAAACCTAACAATCAGAAAGCAATATGAATTTACGATCTTTAAATAAACTTAGGACTTACTTAAAAAGAAATTATAATTAGGAAATTACTCAGATTCTTCAGACACTTCTTCACTATCATCAGCTTGATCTTCGGAATCATCTTTAGATTCTTCAGAACCAACCATTGATAATTTTTCAGCAGCCATTCTTCCTCTATTTTCAACGAGTTCAAAACTCACCTTATCTCCTTCATTAAGAACATTTAAACCTGAGTCCTTAACAGCAGTAACGTGAACAAAGACATCGTTCTCACCATCATCTGGTTCAATAAAACCGAAACCTTTTCGACCATTAAACCATTTAACTGTACCTGTAGGCATATTGTTTACTCCATTAAGATACTTCATATACCAAAATTAGGGTATAAGACAATAAAAAAATAAATAATTGAATCTATTTGATAAAATTAAAAAATTTATTTTTCTCAGGAAAAAACAATTAAAATGTTTTAAAACATTAAAAATGCATGATGATAACGAAATTTTAGTAGCAACATTATATAAATTTGTTGAGGTAATTGATCTTAATGCCCTTCAAGATCAACTCTATTCTATATGCAAAAAAAATGAAGTTATGGGTACGATATTAATTGCAAATGAAGGGGTTAACGGGACAATATCAGCAAAACCCAAAAATCTAAAAAAAGCACTTATATCAATTCAAAAAGATGACCGGTTATCTAATATTGAAATTAAATACTCTTCTACCGATAAACAGCCCTTTCATAGAATGAAGGTAAGATTAAAAAAAGAAATAGTCACAATAGGCCTACCTGAAATTAATCCTAATAAAACTGTTGGCTCATATATTAAGCCAGANGATTGGAATGATATNATNTCTGATCCAGATGTTATTCTCATTGATACACGAAATAAATATGAAACTAAAATAGGTAGCTTCAAGAATGCAATAGATCCACAAACAGGNTCATTTAGAGAATTTCCAAAATGGGTTAAAAACTTTAAAGCTGAAAAGGGTAATGAAAATAAAAAAATAGCAATGTTTTGTACCGGAGGAATAAGATGTGAAAAAGCCTCTTCTTTAATGAAGGAAGAGGGTTTTGATGAGGTCTATCATCTTCAAGGAGGNATTCTTAANTACTTAGANAAAGTTGANAATAAAAATAGTCTTTGGGAGGGCGAATGTTTTGTATTCGATCAAAGAGTTTGCCTNACAGAGGATCTAGAAGTTGGTTCATACAAAATGTGCTTTGCNTGCNGAATGCCNATNACAGAAGAAGAAATGAAAGATGATCGATATGAAGAAGGANTTAGTTGTGTATATTGTTATGANAAAACAACACAAGAAAAGAAGGANCGATTTGAATCAAGACAGAAACAAATCGAATTATCAAAATTAAGGGGTGAAAAACATCTTGGTGGACAACAAAAAAAATAAGCCAATTCTNTATTCNTTTCGAAGATGCCCTTATGCTATGCGGGCAAGAATGGCTGTTTCTATTAGTGGTCAGCAAGTAGAATTTCGAGAAGTTCTTTTAAGAGATAAACCTCCCTCCATGCTGGAGTTATCTCCAAAAGGAACAGTCCCCGTTCTTTTATTAAATTCAGGGGAAGTTATCGATGAAAGTCTTGATGTCATCGATTGGGCTCTCAATATTAATGATCCTGAGGATTGGAAGAGATCA
>PAGD01000005.1 GCA_002704345.1 Rhodobiaceae bacterium
GCATTATTTAATTGCGCCCTTCTTGATGCATATCTAACAGCCGACTTACATTCATCCGTTCCATCGAATACTGCTAAAAATTTTTCTCTCATATCATAACCTTTATTATATATCTAACCTAGGCCAATAATTTTTTTTATTTCTTTTATATTTTTTTCTGACTTTTTTTTTGCTTTTATAGCACCGTCATTAAGAACTTCCCTAAGAAAACTCTCATCATTATCAATTTTTATCAATTCCTGCCTTATTGGCGATAACCTGTTAATCAATAAATCTGATAAATCATTTTTAAAATCAGAAAACTGTTTTCCAGAATAATTATTAAGAATATTTAAAATTGGCTCTTCACTTAGTGATGAAAAAATATTTAATAAGTTTTTAACTTCTGGGCGATTATCTAATTCACCAATTGACTCGGGAATAGGAAATGGATCTGTTTTAGCCTTTGATATTTTTTTTATAATTAAATCATTTTCATCCCTAAGCTCGATTCTGGTCATTGATGATGTCTCTGATTTTGACATTTTTTTTGTCCCATCCCTTAATGACATAACCCTGGAGGACTCCTCAAATATCAAAGGTTCCGGTATTGGGAAAAAGTCTTTGCCTCCAAATTTTGAATAATCATTATTAAATTTTTGTGCAATATCTCTGGTAAGCTCAAGGTGCTGTTTTTGATCGTCACCAACTGGTACTAAATCTGCAAGATATAGCAAAATATCAGCAGCCATTAAATTTGGATATGTGTATAATCCTGATGAGACTTTTTCTTTATTTTTTCCTGCTTTTTCTTTGAATTGAGTCATTCTATTAAGCCATCCAACTCTTGAAATACAGTTAAAAATCCAAGATAATTCCGCATGGTAAGGAACTGCAGATTGAACAAATATTGTTGATTTAGTGGGATCAATTCCACAAGCTAAGTATGCTGAAGCAACATCTAAAATATTTGCCCTTAAGTCTTCTGGATTTTGCCAGACAGTAATGGCATGTAGGTCAACTATACAGTATAAACAATCAAAATCATTTTGTAAGTTAACAAAATTTTTTATAGCACCAAGGTAATTACCAAGGTGAAGGGAACCGGTTGGCTGTACACCGGAAAAAACTCTTTTTTTATTATTTGATGACAAACCAACTCCTTAAGAGATTAAAATGCTAACAATACTACGTATATCATTTTTGCTTAATACACCTAATAAAAATAGAATTAAAAAATAAATTGTTACTCCAGTAAAAATCAAAATAAGGATTNATAAAATGCCACTTATGTCGGTTAAGTAGTTATACAGAAAATATACGATTATCCCCATAATTNCTGAAGANATGAAAATTTTTAATATATCAAAATTAAATTTTNTAGAAAAAAGAAGTATCATTGAATCTCTAGACTTAATAATTAANAAAAAAAGATTAATCCATGAGGAAAGAGATGTTGATAATGCTAATCCAACNACTCCGTATTGAGGAAATAAAAATAAGGCTAATATTATGTTAAACCCAATAGCAAATAAGCTATAAAGAAAAGGATTCTTAGTATCCCCTATAGAATAAAAAATAGGTAGATATATTTTCATTAATACGAANGCGGGTAGTCCCATAGAAAAAGCTATAAGAGTTTTAGATACGACGATAGTATTTATCTCATTGAATAATCCATGTTGATATATTAGAGAAATAAGTGGAATTGATATAATAGAAAGACCAATTGCCGAAGGAAGGCTCATTATTAGGGCAAACTTTACTGATTTTTTTATNACCAATGTCATTTCCTCAAGATCATCTTTGATATTTAGTGAGCTAAGCGTAGGCAAAAGAACAGTTCCTAGTGAAATACCAAAAAGTGCTAAAGGTAACTGATATAGCCTCTCCGCGTAATATAGTGTGGAAATACCCCCTTGAGCAAATGAAGCTATAACTCCAGATATAAGTATATTAACNTGCAAAACCAGACCGGTTCCAACCTGAGGCTTTGCTCGATCCCAAAATCTATTTATCTTATCATACTGCTTAGGCTTTTTTAGTCTCAAAGAAAAACCGAATGCCTTTAGCGTAATGAAAATTATAATAAATTGAAAAAGACCTGCAATTGTCACTGCAAAGGATAATAAATAACCTGTCATAAAGATATCTTTACTCGGCAATAAAAGGGCTGCTATTAGAAAAAAATTCAAAATAATAGGTGATAATGAAGTTATCGAGTATCTACCTAGAGAATTTAGTATGCCAATGCCAAGTGACGATAGAGAAATAAATAAAATATAAGGGGCAGTAATCCTAGAATAGATTATTGAAAGATTGAATTTTATTGGATCATCGCTAAAGCCGTAAGCCATTAAGTACATGAATAAGGGCATAAGAATCTGAAGCAAGCAGGCTATTGTTGCTACAGAAATAATCAAAACAAACAATATATCTTGTGAAAAATTAATAGCGTTTCCTTTGCCGACTAAAAGCCTTTTAGAAAATATTGGAACAAAAACAGCTGAAAAAGCTCCTTCTGCAGTAATTCTCCTAAAAATATTTGGCAGTCTAAGGGCTGTAAAAAAAGCATCTGCAACCATAGTGACGCCGAGAATATTACTAATAAGAATATCCCTTATTAATCCGGCAAATCTACTTACTAGTGTCAGAATAGCAACAGTGAAGGTTGATTTAAAAAACGAATTTTTTTTTAGTGCTTTTTCCATGATTAAAAAATCTTTGAAAGTTTATTAATAATAGATTTTTTTGACTGATGGTGTTCAATTCTTTTATTATTTGAATCTAATACGTAAAAAACATCAACAACTCTCTCTCCAAAAGTCGCAACTTGTGCTCTAAATAAATTTAGCTCCATTTTATTTAACGAGTTTGCTAAATCATACAAAATCCTAGGTCTATCTTTTCCACTCACCTCTATAACTGTGTAGTCTGATGAAATATTGTTCATTATTTTTATTGCAACTGGAACACTGAAAGCGTCTATTCTTTTATCATTAAATCCTTTGACGGGAATGTCTTCAATTATTTTTTCTCCATCTATAAAATTAATAATATTGCTCTTTATTCTCTCAAGTCTCTTTTTTTCCCTTATAGGCTTATTGTTATTATCCTGAATCCACACAACATCAACTGCTATACCTTTGGAGTTTGTAAATATTTTTGCATTAACAATATTAATATCCATCGAAGAAAGTGCACCAGTTAATTTAGAAAATAGACCAATTCTATCCTGAGACATTATCGAAACTTCAGTAGTTTCAAGATTTTTTTCATTATGGATGGATATAATAGGTTTATTTTTAAAGTCTTTTACATACATGAGTGTATGACGAAGAATTAATTCATCACTTAGGCCTAGCCAGTATTGATCGCTATGATTATTTACCCATTCCTTGAATAGTGAATTTTTTTCAATTTTAGATTCAGAAAATAAGTTTTCTATCTTGCTAGCAACTCTAGCACTTCTATCATTCCCTAAAACATCTCCAGCTATATAAGAATAAGTCTCCTTATATAATTGATCAAGGAGTTGCCCCTTGTAAGCATTCCAAACATCTGGGCCAACAGCAGTTATGTCGGCAATTGTCAGAATAAGTAAAAGTTTTAATCTATCAGGTGTTTGAACAATAAGAGAGAAGTCTTTTATGGTCTTTTGATCCATAATATCCCTTGTCTGAGAAAAATCACTCATAACAAGATGTTCCTTAACTAGCCAAGATATAGTTTCAACCTCATAATCGGTTAACTGAAATCTATCGGAAAATTTTTCTACTATTAAGGCTCCTGCCTCAGAATGATCTTCATCACGGCCTTTTGCAATGTCATGGAAAAATAAAGCTATTGTTAATATTTTTTTATTAAGGCCTTCTTCAATTAGATCAGTTACTAGCTCAGGGACACTAGCTTTTGATGAATAAAATAACTTATTAAGCTCGCCAATNGCTCTAAGTAAGTGTTCGTCAGCCGTAAAGTGATGATACATATTAAATTGCATTAAACCAACAATCTTTCCAAAATCTAAAATGAACCGCCCGAGGACTCCACTCTCATTCATTGCTCTTAATGTTGATTCTGCATTCTTTTTACTTAACAAGATTTTTAAAAAAAGATCGTTAGCCTCTATATTTGATCTTAACTTTACGTTAACGAGACCTAAGGACTTTCTTAAAATCTTGACTGCATTCGGATGAATTAGAAGATTCTGTTCTGAAGAAAAATAAAATAACCTTAAAATATTAAGCGGGTCCTCTGCAAAAAAACTATCGCTTGGAACATTAATTCTTCCGCTTGTGACAATAAACCCATCAAGATTTTTAGCGTACAGAAAACTGATAGCCTTAGAAATAACTGGTACAGATTTTTTTTGTCTTTCCTCTAAAATTGAACATATAGATCTGGTTAAATCACCAACCTCTTTAGCAATAAGAAAATAATGCCTCATAAATCTTTCTACGCCCATTAAGCCCTTTCGATCCTCATAACCTAACCTCGAGGCCATTTCTTTTTGATCATTAAAATTAATTACTTCTTCAGATCTATTTGCAATGTAATGTAACTGGCACCTTACGTGCCAAAGAAAGTTTTCACATTTTACGAAAGCTCTTGCCTCAGCCTTTGTTAATATTCCTTTCTTATTCATTTCTTCAGGTCTAGAGCAATCGTAGCAAAAATTTGTCATCCAGCTTAAAGTTTCTAAGTCCCTTAAGCCCCCTTTGCCATTTTTAATATTAGGTTCAACCAAATACCTTGATTGCCCAGCTTTAATTTGTCTATCCTCTCTTTCATCGAGCTTGGCTTGAATAAATTCAAAAGATGACATTTTTTTTATTTTTTCTCTGAAGGCTTTATTAAAATCCAAACTAAGATATTTATTTCCCCATAGGTGCCTAGCATCTAGGAGAGATGTCGCAATAGTTTGATCGGAAGCAGAAAGTGATAGGCATTCTGGAATGGTTCTTGTCGCTTGCCCAACCTTAAGGCCTATATCCCATAAAAAATATAATGTGTTTTCGATGGCAGTCTCAGCCCAGGCTGTTTTTTTGTAAGGAAGAAGAAAAAGAAGATCTATGTCTGAACCTGGAGCCAATAAACCACGTCCATAACCACCGGTAGCTAAAATTGAAATTTTCTCAGCCTCAGTAGGGTTGTTTAAGGGATGAATATATTCACTTAAAAAGTCTAAATACTTACAGATAAGGTGGTCATGTAAAAGGGCTATTTGTTTAGCTCCCTCCTTTCCTTTATAAAGGCCGGATTCGATTCTTTCCCGACATACTTTATGTGCCCTTGTAAGTTCTGAACGAGAATATTCTTTTAATAGTTTATTTATATTCTTTGAATATATTTCTTCCTGACTAAAGATATTTCTAAAATCAAAGTTACACTCATCTAATAATTTACCGATTCTAGTCATCATCTTTACCTAAAGTCTAAGGCTTAGAAGCCCTAATATATATAAATATTAANTATATNAATAAAGAATAAAAGAAAATTAATTTAATTTTTTGTTAATATATTACTAATAANTAATATTTATAGTAATATTAATTTGTTTATTNATTTAATTTTATTATTTTATTATAAATAACTTGACTGCTGTAATACTTTTATATAGTTTCCCTCAACATATAATTATTTATAACAATATAATCACTATTTAGGCAGACTTAAAAAGAGAAAGAAAGTGAAAGAAAAAAACAATATAACTGAAACAAGTTACGATGAAAAAGAAGCACTAAAATTTCATTCTGAGGGAAGGCCAGGAAAAATTGAGATAAATGCTACGAAACCAATGGCAACTCAAAGAGACCTTGCCTTGGCTTATTCTCCAGGTGTTGCCGCACCGGTTTTGGCTATTTCAGAGAAACCTGATAGCGTTTATGATTATACCGCGAAAGGTAATCTTGTTGCTGTTATTTCTAATGGCTCTGCAATTTTAGGCCTTGGAGACCTTGGGCCTTTAGCTTCAAAACCAGTTATGGAAGGTAAGGCGGTATTGTTCAAAAGGTTTGCTGATGTTGATTCTATTGATATAGAAATCAATGAAACTGACCCAGACAAAATAACGGATATAATTGCAAGCCTTGAACCTTCGTTTGGTGGAATAAATCTTGAAGATATTAGCGCACCAGATTGCTTTATTATCGAGAGCAAATTAAGAGAAAAATTAAATATACCAGTCTTTCATGATGACCAGCATGGAACTGCCATTATTTCTACAGCCGGAATAATAAATGCTTTAGATTTAACCGGTAAAAATATTAAAGATGTAAAGGTTGTAATAAATGGAGCTGGTGCAGCTGGGATTGCTTGTCTTGAACTTCTAAAAGCAATGGGACTACCCCATGATAATGCTATTTTATGTGATTCCAAAGGTCCAATCTATGTTGGACGGGAAGGGAATGTTAACCAGTGGAAATCTGCACACGCTGTAGAGACTAAAGATAGAAATCTTGCTGATGCTGTAAAAGGTTCAGACATTTTCTTAGGCTTATCTGTAAAAGGTGCGCTTACACCCGAGATGGTTAAAACTATGAATAAAGATCCTATAATTTTTGCCATGGCTAATCCAGATCCTGAAATTGATCCAGTAATAGCTAAAGAGGTTAGACCTGATTGCATAATGGCTACCGGAAGATCCGATTATGCAAACCAAGTGAATAATGTCCTGGGGTTTCCTTATATTTTTAGAGGGGCTTTGGATGTTAGGGCAACAACAATTAATGAAGAAATGAAAATTGCTTGTGCAGAATCATTAGCTAAACTTGCTCGTGAGGACGTCCCTGATGAGGTTGCGGCAGCATATTCTGGAACAAGACCAAGATATGGACCAGAATATATTATTCCAGCTCCTTTTGATCCAAGGCTTATAAGAGAAATTCCGCCAGCGGTTGCAAAAGCAGCTATGAGCTCGGGCGTAGCAAGGCTACCAATCATTGATGATGATGCCTATAAAAGCAGGCTCTCAGCAAGGCTTGATCCTACAGCAGATATAATGCAGCCAATTTTTCAAAAGGCAAAAAGGTTAATGAAAAGGGTAGTTTTTGCTGAAGGTGAAGAAGAAAAGATAATAAGAGCAGCTTTAAATTTTCGAGAGCTTGGCCTTGGTATTCCAATACTAATTGGTCGTGAAGAAAAAATAAAATCAACGCTAAAAAAAATCGGCCTCCAGCCTGAAACAGATATTGAAATAGTTAATTCAAAAAACTCTAAACATTCTGAAGAATATGCAGAATATCTCTACAAGCGCTTACAAAGAAAGGGCTATCTAAAGAGAGATTGCTTAAGGATGGTAAATAATGATAGAAATATTTTTTCATCTTGTATGACTGCAATGGGTCATGCAGATGCTATGGTTACTGGGGTTACTAGAAATTATTCCCTCGCACTTGAGGATATACGTCAGGTAATAGATCCGATAAAAGATAAAAGAGTCGTTGGAATTTCAGCAATGGTTTCTGACTCTAGGACAGTTCTTGTTGCAGATACTAATGTGCATGATATGCCTTCGGCTGAGGAAATTGCTGACATTACTGAGGCAGGTGCAGAACTAGCAAGAAGACTAGGATTTGTTCCTAGAGTTGCTTTACTGGCATATTCATCCTTTGGTTATCCGGAGGGCGAAAGATCAACCTTTATGAGAGAGGCTGTAAATATTCTAGACAAAAGAAATACAAGCTTTGAGTACGATGGTGAAATGGCTGCAGATGTCGCCCTTAATTCCGACGCTATGGCACTATATCCATTTTGTAGGCTTACAGAGCCAGCAAATGTTTTGGTTATGCCAGCAATACATTCTGCATCAATTTCTACAAAGCTATTGCAAGAACTTGGAGGATCTAACTTAGTAGGCCCCCTTCTAGTTGGCTTATCAAAACCTATTCAAATAATCCCTACTGGCTCAAAAGTTTCAGAGATAATAAATCTAGCTGCAATAGCTGCATGTGATCTTGGTAGATAATCTAATCTTTTAAAGTTAATACTTCTCTTTTTAAAAAAAATCTTCCACTTGATTCCAAAATAGATTTGGAATATCTGGGCCACCAAGCTTTTTGATTTGTCGAACACCTGTTGGGCATGTAACATTTATTTCTGTTAAGTAATCTCCAATAACATCTATTCCCACAAAAAAGAGATCCATATCCAATAAAGTAGATTTTATTTTTTCACATATTTTTTTATCGTTATTGCTTAGCTCTGAGAGTTTAGGAATTCCTCCAACCCCAAGATTTGATCGAAACTCTCCTTCTGCAGGTATTCTATTTAAACAACCAACCGGCTCTCCGTTTAAAATAATTATACGTTTATCACCAAACTTAACCTCAGGCAAAAAGGGCTGGATCATAATTGGCTCTCTCTCATTATCTAAAAATTCTGAAATGATTGCACTTGCATCATCCTCTTTTTTTACCAAAATAATTCCTTCTCCACCCTTTCCGTACAAAGGCTTAACAACTATATCTTTATGCACTCCTTGAAAATTTAAAATTGCATCCTTGTCTCTACTTATTATTGTTTCAGGCATTAACTCTTTAAAAAAGGCAACCAATAGTTTTTCTGGAGCATTTCTAACGCTTGCTGGCTTATTGATAACTTTTACAGAGGTTGGCAAGTGCTCAAGAAGGTGGGTATAAGTAATGTAGTTCATGTCAAAAGGAGGTTCTTGCCTCATTAAAAGAATATCAATATCTGAAAAGTCACTCTGAATCGCAGGCCCTAAAGCAAAATGATTTTTTTTGTCATCAGTAACATCAAGTGACTCTATTGGCGCTTTGATTAAACCATTTTCATAGGTAAGTGCCTCGGGAGTGTAATGAAAAATTTTATAATTTCTTTTTTGAGCCTCTAAGCATAGAGCAAAAGTGGTGTCCCCCTCTATATTTAAAGAGCTTATATGATCCATCTGAAAAGCCACTCTAAGAGACATGGTTGTTTTTTCCTTTTAATTTTAGAGCTATATTATACACCTCTTTTCTTGAAAGATTTGTAAATTTTGAAACTTCTTTAGACGCTTCTGATGCTGACATTGTGGAGAGAGCGTCCAAAAGCATTAATTCAATATCCATTTCTTTTTCGTTAGATTTCGTTGAACCCTCAATTACGATAACTATTTCACCTTTAAGAGAATCTCTACTGGATATATCCCTTAAAATATCAGTTATGCTACCATCAATAATTTCCTCAAATTTCTTTGTTAGCTCTCGGCAAATCGCAACCTTTCTATCCCCTAAAATTTCTTTTAAATCCACTAAGGTGCCATTAATCCTTTTTGCACTCTCAAATATAATTATAGAGGCACTTATATTTTTTATTTCATTCAAATAGTCTAGCCTTGAAGATTTCTTTATGGGAAGAAATCCTGTAAATAAAAATTTATCTGAAGAAATTCCTGACAGNGTTAAAGCCATAATTGGCGAACTTACCCCAGGGGCAGATGAAACATTATAGCCNCTTTCTTTTATATCTCTTATAAGCTTGTATCCAGGATCAGAAATTAGTGGTGTTCCTGCATCTGAAACTAAAGAAATATTTTTACCGTTACTAAGTTCATTGATTATCTTTTGCCTAGCTTTAGATGTACTATGTTCATGATAAGACTTTAATGTGCCCTTTATATTATAATGATTTATCAGTTTGATAGTTGTTCTTGTGTCCTCGCAATAAATTATATCTGATTGCTCTAATGTCTCAATAGCTCTAAGAGTTATATCTTTTAAATTGCCAATCGGAAGAGAAACAATTGTAAAAGAACCTTTTAAGGGTCTATCCTTTTTCAACTAGAAGCTCCTTAGAGAAAAGATTGAATGCAACAGATCGATGAGATATTTTATGCTTTAAGGCTGGGTCCATTTCTCCAAAAGTTATATCATAATTTCTTGGAATAAAAATTGGATCATAACCAAANCCAAGCTCGCCCCTGGCTGGAAAAATTAAACTCCCATCTATTGTACCTCTAAAAATCCTGTTTTCACCATCTGGCCAACATACAGCAAGAACACAAACAAAATATGCAGAATAATTAGTNGACCCAACCTCTAATAGTTTTTTTTCTATAGTTTTTGAGGCCTTTAAGAAATCTTTTTTTGGCCCAGCCCATCTAGCAGAAAAGATTCCAGGATCCCCATCTAAATCATCGACACAAAGTCCGGAATCATCAGAAAGTGATATTTGGCCACAAAACTTTGCAGTTTCAGAGGCTTTTATGAGGGCATTTTCTTCAAAGGAATCTCCATTCTCTTCTGGTTCCTCCATACCAAAATCTTCAGATGAACTTACATCTACTTCATAATGGGATAACAAATCTTTAATCTCTGAAACCTTGCCTTGGTTATGNCTCGCAATAATTAGTTTATGACCCTTGATCTTTCTGTTCATGATAATATCAAGAAAATATTTTTTTTTGTATAATATTTATTTCTTGAACTCCCTTCTGTGCTAGCACTAATAGATCAGTAAACTTTTTCTCTGAAAATGGAGNTGTTTCTGCTGTAGCTTGGATCTCNACTACACCCCCTTTATCCGTTAAAACAAAATTTGCATCTGCCTCAGCGACTGAATCTTCGGCATAATCTAAGTCTAAAACAGCATTACCTTTGTAGATCCCGCAAGAGACTGCTCCAACACATCCAGTTATTGGATCCTTTTTTACATCACCAGATCCAAGAAGACTATTTACAGACTGTCTTAAGGCAACCCATGCACCGGTTATTGAGGCTGTCCTTGTNCCACCGTCAGCCTGAATGACATCACAGTCAATGCTAATCTGAAATTCACCAAGCAACTTTAAGTCGATAACTGCCCTAAGAGAACGGCCTATAAGTCTTTGGATTTCCTGTGTCCTTCCAGATTGTTTTCCAGAAGATGCCTCTCTTCTCATTCGGTCGCCAGTAGAGCGAGGCAACATGCCATATTCTGCTGTTACCCATCCAGATCCAGAGTTTCTTAACCAAGGGGGAACACGATTCTCTACTGAAGCTGTACACAAAACATGTGTATCGCCAAATTTAACAAGGCAAGAACCTTCGGCGTGCTTTGAAACTCCTAGCTTTATTTCTATATTTCTTAGCTCATCAAGCTGTCTTCCGGATGGTCTCATAATAATTTATCTCATTTTTTTTAATTATATGGGTTGAAAAACTCTATCATATATCACACATAACATNTCATAGNGCTATCAATTTTTAGCTTTGTTTTTACCAAAACTATAAAATTATGAGGAAAGAGAAAATGGAAGAAGAAGGAAAAGAAGAGTCTAAGAAAGATAATAATAAAGATAATAATATTGAACAAAGTCTGGAAAAAGAAAACTCTGATGCTCCTGAATCCAAGGCTTTGGATAACGAAATTTCCGAGGCAGATCAAATAAAAGAATTAGAAGAAAAATTATTAAGATCAGCCGCAGAAGTTGAAAATATAAGAAAGAGAGCAGAAAAAGAAAGGGCTGAGGCCTATAAGATAGGCATAAGTATTTTTGTAAGAGATTTTGTGCCAGTTTTAGACAATCTCCAACGAGCTCTAGGGTCGATTAAAACAGCAGAAGAAATTAATTACGACTCTTTTGTTGAAGGAATTACAGCCACTGAAAAAGATATAACTGCCCTCCTTGAAAAGCACGGAATACAACAAATTAATCCAATAAATGAAAAATTTGACCCTCTCTTCCATGAAGCCCTTTTTGAAGCTCCCTCGGACGAGCATGAATCTGGATTTGTAACACAAGTAGTAGAACTGGGTTATGCCTTAGACAAAAGGTTGATTAGACCAGCAAAGGTAGGGGTTTCCTCAAAAAAATAAAAAAATTTTAATTGGTTCTTGTAACAAAAAAAACAATAACCATATAAGCAATGTATTGATTTTAAATATCCAAAACAAAGGAGAATGTTGTCATGGGTAAAGTTATAGGTATAGATCTTGGAACTACAAATAGTTGTGTTTCCATCATGGAAGGCTCACAACCAAAAGTTCTTGAAAATGCAGAGGGTGCAAGAACGACNCCCTCAATGGTATCATTTGANGAAAATAAAGAACGCCTTATTGGTCAACCTGCAAAAAGACAGGCTGTAACAAATCCCGAAAACACNTTATTTGCAGTAAAAAGATTAATAGGTAGATCCTTTGACGATCCNGCGACAAAAGAAGATCAAGGTATGGTTCCTTACAAAATTGTAAAAGGNGATAATGGTGACGCCTTTGTTGAAGCAGAAGGAGATAAATATTCCCCTTCACAAGTATCAGCTTTTATTTTACAAAAAATGAAAGAGACAGCAGAGGATTATCTTGGCGAAAAAGTTGAGCAAGCGGTAATTACTGTTCCAGCTTACTTCAATGACTCTCAGCGTCAGGCTACAAAAGATGCAGGAAAGATAGCGGGTCTAGAGGTCCTTAGGATAATTAATGAACCCACAGCTGCAGCGCTTTCTTATGGACTAGAGAAAAAAGAAGGAAAAATGATCGCCGTTTATGATCTAGGCGGTGGTACATTTGATGTTTCAATTTTAGAAATTGGCGATGGCGTTTTTGAAGTTAAATCAACAAATGGTGACACATTTCTTGGTGGCGAAGATTTTGATGCTGTTTTAGTTAACCATCTTGCAGATGAATTCAAAAAAGAAAACAGCGTTGATCTAAGAGAAGATAAGCTTGCGCTTCAAAGATTGAAAGAGGCTGCAGAAAAAGCAAAAATAGAGCTCTCATCTGCTTCACAGACCGAGGTTAACCTGCCTTTTATAACAGCGGATCAAAATGGCCCAAAACACCTTACACATAAACTAACTCGTTCAACTCTTGAAAGTTTAGTTGAAAAATTAGTAGAAAGAACAATTGTTCCTTGTAAGGCTGCGCTTAAGGATGCTGGTATAGATGCTTCTAAAATTGATGAAGTAGTCCTTGTTGGTGGTCAAACCAGAATGCCTAAAATTAGGGAAGTGGTACAAGACTTCTTTAAACAGGAGCCAAATATGTCAGTTAATCCTGATGAAGTTGTTGCTATGGGCGCAGCTATCCAGGCGGGTGTTCTTCAAGGGGACGTTAAAGATGTTCTGCTTCTTGATGTAACGCCATTATCTCTAGGAATAGAAACCTTAGGAGGGGTTTTTACCAGATTAATAGATAAAAATACAACCATCCCAACAAAAAAATCACAGGTTTTTTCAACAGCAGAAGATAATCAGTCTGCGGTTACAATTAGAGTCTGTCAGGGTGAAAGAGAAATGGCAAATGACAATAAGCTTTTAGGGCAATTTAATTTAGAAGGCATAAGCCCAGCTCCACGAGGTATACCGCAAATTGATGTTGCTTTTGACATAGATGCAAATGGTATAGTTTCTGTCTCAGCAACTGACAAGGCAACTGGTAAAGAACAAAAAATTACTATTGAGGCCTCTGGTGGGTTAAGTGACGAAGAAATAGAAAAAATGATTAAAGAGGCCGAATCTAATGCAGAGGAAGATAAAAAAATCAGAGAGCTGGTAGATGCAAAAAACCAAGCAGAAGCAATTATTCACTCAGCAGAAAAAGGAATTACCGATGCAGGTGATAAAATAACAGATGATGAAAGAAAGCCAGTTGAAGAAGCCATTAAGGAATTAAAGGAGGTTATAGATGGTGACGATCTCTCAGTAATTCAGGAAAAAACGGCAACACTTTCTCAAGCTGCAATGAAGATTGGTGAAAAGTTATACCAAGAAGAACAAGCTGCCTCAGAAGCTGCAAACGGAACAGAAGGAAATAAAGAGCCTGAAGATGCTGACATAGTAGATGCTGATTATGAAGAAGTAAAAGAAGAGACAGAAGAAGCAAAAGAAGGTGATGAGGAAGTAAAAGAAGAAGACAAAAAATAAATTAAAAAACTACCCAACCAGAGTAAAAATGGCAAAAAGAGATTACTATGATGTTCTGGGTGTTCAAAAAAATGCTTCGGATACAGAAATAAAAAAAGCATTTAGGACCCTTGCAAAAGAAAACCACCCTGACAGTAATCAGGGTGATGCTGGCGCTGAAACTCGATTCAAAGAAATCAGCGAGGCTTATGAAAATCTTAAAGATCCCCAAACAAGAGCAGCTTACGATCAATTCGGTCATGCGGGTACGCAGGCTGGTGGAATGGGCGGCGGAATGGGCGGCGGATTTTCTGGAAATTTTTCAGATATATTTGAAGACCTTTTTGGTGACTTTGGTGGAAGATCAGGCCAAGGCTCAAGGCAACAAAGACAGTCCAGAGGTTCAGATTTAAGAGCTGAAATGGAAATAGACTTTAAAGATGCTTACTTCGGAACAACTAGAGACCTAATGATAAATTCAGCTGCAGGTTGCGATGACTGTGACAGTACGGGTGCAGCAGCAGGGAGTGGTAAGTCAACCTGTCGACANTGCGGAGGCTCTGGNAGCGTAAAATCAACACAAGGTTTTTTTACCCTNGAAAGAACTTGTGGTGTATGTGCTGGCAAAGGAACCATGATTGAAAATCCATGCACAAGTTGTTCTGGGAGNGGCAGGGTTAGAAAAAAAAGAAAATTATCCGTTAATATTCCTAGAGGGGTTGATGATGGAACTAGAATAAGGCTAGCCGGAGAAGGTGAGGCAGGCGAGAATGGCGGTCCATATGGAGATCTATATGTATTTATATCAATGAGGCCTAATGAGTTCTTCAAAAGAAGTGATGCAGACATACTTAGCGAAGTTCCAATAAGTTTTGTAACTGCTGCCCTTGGCGGACAAATTGAAATCCCAACACCTGATGGGAAAAAAATAAGAATATCTATACCCGAAGGCTGTCAAAATGGAAGACAGTTAAGATTAAGGGGGAAAGGTATGCCCGTTCTGCAGACAAATCGTCTTGGTGATTTATATGTTGAAATACGTGTTGAGGTACCAACAAAACTTAATAGTAAGCAGAAAAAAATGCTTAAAGAGTTTTCAGAAATTAACTCAAAAAAGACAAGCCCTGAAACCAATAGCTATTTAAATAATATAAAAAGATTATTTACAGGATAATAGTTAAGGTTTTTTATGAATAAATTTCCTTTTCCTGTTCGGATAGCAAGACTTACAAATTTCACACTCCAGCCCCCAACAAGACCTTGCGCTGCAAAAATCCCTACCCCAAAAAATTATTTGTAAATGAAGTTTATTCCAAAGCTCTTTATTAAAAATACTCTTTAAGTCTTTTTCTGTTTGTTTAACGTTCTTACCACCAGTAAGGCCCCAGCGTTGTGCTAACCTATGAATATGAGTATCCACAGGAAAGGCCGGAATGTTAAAAGCTTGACTAACAACAACTGAGGCTGTTTTGTGGCCAACTCCCGGAAGTTTTTCCAAAAGGGTTAAATCTTTTGGAACATGCATATTGTATTCTTCCGTTAGTGTCTTAGATAGACTGATGATGGCCCGAGTCTTTTTTGGCCCAAGCCCACATGGCTTTATTATAGAATAAACCTCGTCATATGATAATCCCATCATATCTTTTGGATTGTCAGCTTTTTTAAATAGAACTGGCGTTACTTTATTTACCCTCTCATCAGTGCATTGAGCTGAGAGCAGGACAGCAACAAGTAGTGTGAAAGGATCGCTATGCTTAAGAGGAACAGGAGTTTTTTTATAAAATTTATCTAATATAGAAACTATTAAAGATCGGAAGAGCGTCGT
>PAGD01000022.1 GCA_002704345.1 Rhodobiaceae bacterium
AAAGACTGTCATATCATCACACGTTATTTTAAGTGCAGTTTTCGCTACTAGTATTGATTTTATTTTTGACCATTCAGGTAGCTGAATAACATTATTACCTTCTGTATCAATTATTGATACTGAGGTAGAGTTTTTTTGTGAAACTAAAATATAAGTATCATCACCCCCCAAACCTCTATAATCTGTGT
The DNA here is from genome assembly GCA_002704345.1 of Rhodobiaceae bacterium. Lineage (GTDB taxonomy): Bacteria > Pseudomonadota > Alphaproteobacteria > MED-G09 > MED-G09 > MED-G09. The sequence continues at coordinate 189 of PAGD01000022.1, forward strand.
TATTATTTGTCGGAATAATTATATCATTATCTGATGATAAATTTATTGTAGCCATTAATACTTCTCTTCATTTAACTCTATTATTTCTATAATAATATCATGAAGTTATATTATATAACATGTGGTAATTCGTCCCACTGCGTTGTATATCTAGGAGATAAATAATACCTCTTACTAATCCACTTTTCATTATTCTTTAACCTTAAGCTACCATTAGCAATAGTCCCAGTTCCAAATTTTTTATTTAGTGAATCCATAACCTTCATACGCTTATCAGAAGAGGTATAATTTGTATTTTCAAAAAAATCATATTGCTTTATATTTTCTGGTATTAGGTCAAGGAGCATAATTCCAGCTTTTTGATATAAGTAACCCGACCTATAAATCATATCTACCGCAGTAGTTGAAAGTTTTATTATTTGAGCAGTATCACTGCAGGGCGTATTTAATCCAATCACTATTCCTTTGTTATGTTGTTTTCCTCTCTTAAATTTATTTGTTTGTAAAAAAATATATATACTTTGAGCTCGAGTACTCTGACCCCGCATCTTCTCACACGCACGTATTGTATACTCAGCAATAAATTGCTTTATGGAGCTCTTATCGCTAACAACATTTCCAAAAGAGCGGGAGCACATAATATTTTTCTTTGGTAATATTTCGTTAATATCAAGACACGCCGTACCCTGTAATTCATAAACAATACGTTCTACAACGACGCCTAGGTATTGCCTTATCCTACGGGGAGATGAATCACGTAACTGCAATGCATTACCAATACCTATCATCCTGAGTTTGGACCCCCAACGTTTTGAAATACCCCATATATTTTCAATATTAATATCCTTGAGGACTTCTTCTTGTCTAACTTCCGAGCTCAAATCNAAAATNCCATNATGATTATTTTTCTTNGCAAGAGTATTNGCTATCTTTGCTAAAGTTTTTGTCGGACCAAGGCCTATTGAAACTGGTATGCCTGTCCATTGAAGAATATTTTCTTTGATTTTTAAAATATCATCTCCGATATCAGTTCTAGTAGTTTGATTAAATTTTAAAAAAGCTTCATCAATTGAATAAACNTCTAAGTTCGNATTAAATTCAAAAAGAGAAGTCATAACTCTATTCGACATATCGCCATATAGCGGATANTTAGAAGAATAAACCTTAANTCTATGTGCGTTNATAAAATCTCTATAAATATGAAAGGGNGCACCCATTGGTATATTAAGAGCTTTTGCTTCATTGGAGCGGGCAATAATACATCCATCATTATTAGATAAAACAACCACAGGTTTATTTATTAAATAGGGATTAAAAACTCGCTCGCACGATACATAGAAATTATTACAATCAACAAGNGCAAATAATATACTCAAGATTATACTTTATGAATTACATTAGTAACTACACCCCAAATAACCACATCATTGTTCTCTGTTAACTTTATAGGTTTATAATTATTATTTTCAGGAGAAAGGAAGGTATCTTTTCCACTTTTTTTTAATCTTTTAACAGTTAGACTGCCATCGACAGCCGCAATAACGACCCTTCCATTCCTAGCCTCTAAACTTCTATCGACGACCAATATATCTCCTTCGTGGATACCCGCACCAATCATTGAATCGCCAGTAGCCTTAACAAAAAAAGTTGCAGAAGGGTGTTTAATCAAATGAGTGTTGAGATCAAGCTTCCCTTCCATATGATCGTCTGCAGGAGATGGGAAACCAGCATTAACTTTATTACTATAAATTGGTAAGGATAAATCGTAGCTTTGTATAAATGTCATAACGCTATCAATCATGCTTACAGGAATTCGTACTGGTTTAGTCACTTCACCAAACTTACCCTGACCCTTCGGTCTTCCTGCACCAGATCGCTTTCCACCACTTGACATAAACTTATATCTCCATAAATTTTTTATATAGAAACATTATTTTTGAATAATGTACACTATTCAAATAAGTTTTGTTTAATTTTATCTGGATCTAGTATTGGGGGTGAGCAAGTTTGCCCTGTACAAATATAAGTTGTTGCTTGGTTAACATTAGTTTTACCAAAGGCTGGNTGATTNTTTGGCAGATCATCATCNGGGNTTATTATAGTTAATATAGAATCATTAAGCCTGAGATTGTTAATTTTCTCTACCATTTCCTTAACAACAGAACTTTTTTTATCACCAACNACAATAAAATCAACACCTTTATAAAAGGNTTCAAAACCAGAAATCCAAGTACAGTGNCTAGAAAAATTTTCAGCTACCACCTTACCAAAGCTCTTTTCTAACATAGAGACATTTTCTTTTAAATCAATTCGACCGGATAGCCTCCACCAAGTAACTAAAGTTTTAAAAAGGAGACCATTTCCAGAAGGAGTAGCGCTATCATTAGATATTTTCATTCGAATTGGAACATCATCTGCATTTATTGAGGTCAAGTAGTACCCACCCCTTTCTTTATCAAGAAAATATTTATTTAAATATGATAATTGAGCATCCGCTATATTTAAATACTTATCGTCATGAGTAACGGTATAAAGAGAGATGGATGCATCAATTAATGCAGCATGATCATCTAGCATGGCAATACCTCTAACCTCACCCTCACGCCAGCTATGGTAAAGAACATCATCAATTATCAAATTATTTACAATAAATTCATAAGCTTTTTCTGCATGCTCAAGCCAAGCTTGATTACTAAATATTTTTGATGCCCTTGCAAGGGCTCCTATCATTAGGCCATTCCAGTCAGTTAAAATTTTATCATCTAAAAGAGGGGCTATCCTTTTTGTTCTCTCATTGAGTAAAACTGAACGAGATTGAATAATACTTTGATCGGAAAGATCGGACACAGAACCATTAAAAAATAAAATATTACTCCCTTCAAAGTTTCCTTCTTCTGTAACACCGAATATAGACTTAAATCGACTGGAGTCATTTTGTAAAAGATCGTCAATTTCTTTTGATTTCCAAACGTAATATTTTCCTTCAACACCCTCGCTATCTGCATCTATTGCGGAGCAAATTCCTCCATCACTAGTAACCATATCAGAGATAACCCAATTTATTGTTTCCTCTACCCTAATCTTTAGTAAAGGATCTTTTTTCACCTGGTAAACTGTTGAAAAAATATCTATTAACAAAGCATTGTCATATAGCATTTTTTCAAAGTGAGGAACCAGCCACTGATCATCAACAGAATAACGTGAAAAACCACCACCTAACTGATCGTAGATTCCTCCGTTCGACATTCTTGTAAGAGTCAAAAGAACTTGATCTTCAAATTCTTTCCTTCCAGTTCTTATAAAAGCTCTCCACAAATTATCAATTGTTGCTGTATTAGGAAATTTTGGGGCACCTTTCAATCCACCGCTTTCTTTATCAGAGAAATTTAATAACTGCTCTGATACTCTATCTAGGATATCAATACTCAAACTTCCCGCAGAGTCTTTTGTATTTTTTTCTCTTATCGAATCATCAATAGCTTTGTAGTTCTCGGAAATAAGGCTTTTATCATTTTTGTAGGCATTAGAAATTCCAACCAAAATATTTGGAAAACTTGGAGCTCCATTTAATGGCTCTTTAGAAAAATATGTTCCACCCCAAAAGGCTTTTTTCTCAGGAGTCATAAAAATTGTCATTGGCCAACCACCATGCACACCCATAGCCTGGAGTGCTGACATATAAATTGCATCAATATCAGGTCGTTCCTCTCTATCAACTTTAATGTTAATAAAATGATCATTCATCAAAGATGCAACACTTTCATCTTCAAAAGATTCATGAGCCATTACATGGCACCAATGACAGGCGGCATACCCAACTGACAGTAAAATAGGTTTGTCTTCTTTTTTAGCTAAAGCAAAAGCTTTTTCAGACCAAGGCATCCAATGAACAGGGTTATCTTTATGTTGAATTAAGTAAGGACTTTTTTCCATTGAAAGTAAATTTTTCTTAATGATGGTTTCTCCTGATTAAAAATAACGCTAATTATTAAGGATTAATACAAACCTTACCGATGACTTTTCTGTTGCTTAATTCTTTTAATGCTTCAATAGTTTGGTCAAGAGAGTATATTTTATGAATATGCGGGTTAAGTGAGCCATCGCTTATTAGTTTATCTATCATGGCAAAATGCTCTCTCCCTTCTTCAGGACTTCTTCTTCCATATTCACCTGCTCTTACACCAATAACAGAGAAGCCCTTAATTAAGGGCATATTTGCTGGAATAGATGGTATTCTCCCAGAAGCAAAACCAACTACAAGCAACCTACCGTTCCAAGCAATACATCTTATCGATTCATCAAAAACATCACCCCCAACTGGATCATATATAACATCTGCACCTAAATTATTTGTTATCTCTTTGACATGGTCTTTAAAACCTTTATCAGGCGATAAAACAAAGTCAGCACCATAAGATAAAAGAAAATCCCTTTTTTCTTGTGTTGAAGCAACCGCAATAACTTTAGCTCCAATATATCTGCCAATATCAACAGCAGCTAATCCAACTCCACCCGCAGCACCATGAACCAATAATGTTTCTCCGGGCTTTAAATCACCTTTTGTAATAAGGGAAACATAGGCGGTCAAATAAGCTACAGTATAAGTAGATGCTTGTTCCCAGTTAAGCCCGAGAGGTTTTTTTCTTACCTTTATTTCAGGAACAACCAGCTCCTCAGAAAACGAACCTGTAAAAGCACTTATAATAACCTCATCACCAATATCAAAATCTTTGATATCCGTTCCAATTTCTATTATCACACCTGATGATTCCATACCCAGAGTAAATGGAATTTCTGGCTTATACTGGTATAGACCGGCAGTCATTAATAAGTCAGGAAAGTTAACTGATGCAGAGTTAACCTTCACACGAACCTCGTCTAAAGCGAGGTCTTGTCTATCAATATTCTCAATAGAAATATTTGAAAAATCATCTGATAAATTATGCACTACTACTGAACGAAACATTACTTGCTGCCTAGGAAACCATTGAGTAAGAAATTTACACATCTTTCAGTGCATTCTTCAACACTAAGCTTCTTTTGTAAAATCATTTCTTGCGCCAGAGAATCAACTACTGGACGAGTGACTAGTGCAAAAAGGTCAACATCAATTTTAGGAAAAACTCCTTCTTTTATACCCTCAATTACCTCTTCTTTGAGATAATCAATCTCTAATATTATTTGAGGTGTATTTATACTAAAATTTGTTACTAAATTATGATTATTACTCATAATGAGATATATCTCGGGTTTGTTATTAATGTAGTTTAAAAAGGTTGATATTTTAATACGAAGAAAGCTTTCAAAATCTTTTGGTACAGCATGCTTATTACTTCTTATATTTTCACCAATTTCTGAAGCAAAGTCGTCAAAAATAGCCACAAGGACCTCTTCTTTTGACTTAAAGTAATTATAGAAAGTACCGGATGCTAATCCGGTTGAACGAATAATATCTCTTACTGTTGCTTCTGCAACGCCCTTTTCAACAAAAACATTAACTCCTGAAGCAATAATCAAAGAACGATTATTTGATTTTGTTAGTTCTCTTTTATTAGAAGATTCAATTTTTCTTTCCGATTCCATCATAATATTTCCAGAACTTTCTCTGGTGGCCTCCCCACGACTGCCTTATCATTAAAAACTACTATAGGGCGTTCTATCAAGATAGGATTAAGGATCATTTTTTCCATAAGAATATTACTAGTTAATGACGTATTGGCGAGATTCTCTGTTTTATAAATATCTTCGCCTTTTCTAATTAAATCTCTTGGCTCATAATTTAATTTACTCAGAATATCCTCTAACTCTTTAAGCGCCATAGGCACCTTAAGATATTCAATTATTTCAATATCGCAATTCTTATTCTTTAAAATCTCAAGAGTTTGTCTTGATTTTGAACATCTAGGATTATGGTAAATTTTTACTTTCATTACTAGTTAACCTCCACACCTACTGCTTCTGAAATATTACTATACCCATCTCCCTCAATAAGAGATGAAAGGTCTTTATTTATATCCTTTATTAAATTTGGACCGTTGTAAACTAGGCCAGTATATAATTGAATTAAGCTAGCTCCATTTTTTATCTTTTCATATGCCTTTTCTGCTGAATCTACACCGCCAACACCTATCAAAGGTATTTTGCCATTTGTATATTTATAGGCCATTCTAAGTTGTTTGGTTGAGATATCAAAAAGCGGCTTACCTGAAAGACCACCTTTTTCTTCAATATCAGTTGAAATCGAATCTCTTGAGACCGTAGTATTTGATATTATTAGTCCATTAATTTTACTAGATAAAACTTTTTCGCATAAATATTTGAGATTATCAGCTTCAAGGTCAGGAGAAATCTTCAGAAGAATAGGAGTTTTAATAAGTAAATCTTCTCTGTCTAAATTATTAATTTTATCTAAAAGAATATCTAAATTTTCCAAAATCTCGAGATTTCTTAACCCGGGGGTGTTTGGTGATGAGATATTAATTGTAATATAAGATGCTATAGTTGAAAAAAATTTTATACCTTTAATATAATCTTCAGAAAAGTCTTTGCTATTTTTATTTGCTCCAATATTAATTCCAATAATATTGTTTCCAGTTTTTCCTAAGTTGGCCTTAACCTGGCTAAAACCATCACTATTAAAACCTAATCTATTTATAATAGCATTATCATCTTTTAGTCGAAAAACTCTAGGCTTGGAATTACCTGGTTGTGGCTTAGGTGTAACTGTTCCAATCTCAGAAAAGCCAAATCCTAAATTAATTAAATTATGAGCAACCTCACCATTTTTATCAAACCCTGCTGCAATACCGATTGGATTATAAAAATTTAATCCAAAGACCCTGGACTTAAGCACTTTATATAATTTAGGCTTTTTAAATCTTGCAAATCTTAAATAATTAATAGTTATTCTATGAGCGCTTTCAGGATCAAGTAGAAAAAGCAAAGACTTCAAAAAAGAATAAAAAAACATTTTATAACTCTGTATAGTTCAAAACATTGTAGACCAAATAATCACTTCATAGAACCCTAAGACACAGTATCGCGCAAATATGAAATTAAAGGAATATCTGCAGGCAACATTTTAATTTGAAATAAGTCACTGGGACGACACCACTTTAGAGACTGTCCCTCCTTAGCCTTTATAAAACCCTCCCATTCCCTACAAATATATAAATAAATTATCACAGAAAAGTCAGGATAATCGTAAGTTGTAAAAGTAATAGGTGTAAAACAGGAGTCGCTAATATCGACACCCAGCTCTTCCTGTATTTCTCTTATTAAGCAATGGTTAGGTAACTCACCATCTTCTAATTTTCCTCCTGGAAATTCCCAATAATCCGACATGAATTTATCTTTTTGGCGCTGTGCTATTAAAACTTTATTATCAATATCAACCATAGCAGCTGCAGAAACCATCACTGTTTTTAATTTTTTCATACCTTAAATTAACTTCTATAATCAGCGTTTATCCGAATATACCCTTCAGTTAAATCACATGTCCAAATATCTGATTCACCTTTCCCAAGACCTAAATTAATATCGATTAAAATTTCATCTCCATTCATATACTTTTTAGTCCTTGTCTCAGAATAAGATCTGGAAACTTCGCCATTTTTTAAAATTAAATTTTTTCCAATTTTTAAATTTATCTTTTTTGGNTGGATTATTTCTTTTGTTTTTCCAATTGCCATTATTATTCTTCCCCAATTGGGATCTGATGCTCCAACGGCAGTTTTAACCAATGGAGAATCTGCAACAGATCTAGCAATTTTCTTTGCGGATGAAGAATTTTCTGCGCCAGATACTTTTATATGAATTAATTTTGTAGCACCTTCACCATCTCTAACTATCTGGATTGCAAGATCATGCATAATCTCACTAAAAGCCTCTCTAAATTGAATCAATCTAGGATCACCAGTCCTTGAGATAACCTTACCGCCATTTTCTTTCATGGCCTGCCCAGTTGCAAAAACTAAAACAGTATCGTTTGTGGAGGTATCACCATCTACAGTTATTGCATTAAAACTATTTCTTAATTCCAAGTTCAGTAAGGTTTGAAGGACTCTATTATCTATGGCTGCATCAGTAAAAATAAATGCTAGCATTGTAGCCATATTAGGTGAGATCATTCCTGATCCTTTTGCAATACCAGCAAGAGATACCTCTTGATCATCTATCATAATTTTTCTACCAGACGCTTTTGGAAAAGTATCAGTTGTAGTAATTGCCTTTGAGCAATCTTTCCAATTTGAACTACTATTTCTAAGTGACTGAGTTATTGATTTATTGGTAGGCCTGAGAGGGATTTGTTCACCGATAACACCTGTAGAGCAAATAAAAATATCCTTTTCATTGCACTTAAGTATTTTTTTAACATTTGAGGATATAGATTTATTTATTTTTTTTCCTTTAACACCAGTAAAAGCATTAGCAAAACCAGCATTAACAACTAAAGCCTTAGCTTTACCATCAACTATATTTTTTTTACAAAAATTTACTGGTTCGGCAGGTATCTTTGATTGCGTGAAAACTCCAGCAACGCTAGTTCCTTTATCAAAAATAGCTGTAAAAATATCATTTCTACCTTTGTATTTTACGCCTGATTTGGCTGTACCTATCTTAACACCTTTGATATCAGGTACTTTAGGGAAACTCTTAGGGGCAAGTGGTGATATTTTTTTAACCATTTTATTCTCTTTTTTTACTAAAGGATTATATTAAAGGAAATAAACTATATATAATAATATTCCAATATCTTACTTAGTCTGGTTGACAACTTTCAACGCTCTACCTAAATGAGTATAAAAGAATTTATATAAATAGTGGAATTAAAAAAATATGCCAAGCCTTAATTCAGTACTCAATAGTGTTTTCGGATCAAGCAATGATAGAAAGCTAAAAAAATTTAATAGCCAGGTAGTTGCTATTAATCAACTTGAGGCAGACTTCGAAAAATTAACTGATAAAGACCTAAAGAATAAAACTTTAGAATTTAAAGCTCGTATTTCATCAGGCGAAAGCTTGGATAATATTTTAGTGGAAGCTTTTGCAGTTGTTAGAGAGGCTGGAAAGAGAACCTTAGGTCAGCGACATTTTGATGTTCAGTTATTAGGAGGGCTGGTCTTAAACCAAGGTAATATCTCTGAGATGAAAACTGGTGAAGGTAAAACCTTAGTGGCAACCCTTCCAGTTTATTTAAATGCTCTTGAGGAAAAAGGCGTTCATGTAGTAACAGTCAATGACTATTTAGCCAAGCGTGATTCTGAATGGATGGGTCAAATCTATAACTTTCTAGGAATGACTGTTGGAACAATTACATCTGACTTAGATGAAGAAGAAAAACGCAAATCATATCAAGCAGATATTACTTATGGAACAAATAACGAATTCGGCTTTGACTATTTAAGAGACAATATGAAATATAATATGGATCAACTTGTTCAGAGAGGTCATAATTTTGCTATTGTAGATGAGGTTGATTCTATTTTAGTTGATGAGGCTAGAACACCTCTAATAATTTCCGGTCAAGTAGAAGATAAGTCCCAGCTTTATAACAAAATTGATAAAATAATTCCCAAAATTTCTGCTAATCATATCGATATAGATGAAAAGTCAAAAAATGTGACACTGACCGATGAAGGTAATGAGTTTTTAGATGAATTATTAGTTAAAGAGAAGCTAATGGATATAGACTCAAGTATTTATGACATGGAAAATGTAAGTCTTGTCCATCATGTAAATCAGGCTCTCAAAGCCCATAAAATATTCAATAAAGACACAGATTACTTAGTTAAAGATAACCAAGTTATTATTATTGATGAGTTTACAGGAAGAATGATGGAAGGCCGAAGGTTTTCTGATGGTCTTCATCAGGCTCTAGAAGCAAAAGAAAAAGTCATGATTCAACCTGAAAATAGGACTATGGCCTCTATTACCTTCCAAAATTACTTCAGACTATATAAAAAATTATCTGGAATGACTGGAACAGCTAGCACGGAATCAGAGGAGTTCCTAGATATTTATAATCTTGATGTTATTTCAATTCCTCCAAATATAAAAATCACAAGAAAAGATCATGATGATGAAATTTATAGAACTGCAGAAGAAAAATATAATGCAATAATTGAGTCAATAATCGAATCCAATAAAAAGGGGCAGCCTGTTTTAGTAGGAACAACAAGTATCGAAAGATCTGAATATTTATCAAAACTTCTCAAAAATAAAAAAATAGATCACAATGTTTTAAATGCAAAATATCACCAACAAGAAGCTGAAATAATCGCTCAGGCAGGCAGCTATGGAAAAGTTACTATCGCAACAAATATGGCTGGACGAGGTACCGATATCCAATTGGGAGGAGCTGATAATCCTGAAGATGGAAAAACTAAAACTATTAATGCTGGTGGATTATACGTAATAGGTACTGAAAGGCATGAAAGTAGAAGAATAGATAATCAACTAAGAGGGAGGTCTGGAAGGCAAGGTGATGCAGGTGAATCAAAATTTTACTTAAGCTTAGAAGATGATCTTATGAGAATATTCGGGTCTGATAGACTTGATCTTATACTTAAAAAATTAGGCTTAGAAGAGGGTGAGTCGATAGTGCATCCATGGATAAATACTGCACTCGAAAGAGCCCAGAAAAAAGTCGAGTCGAGAAATTTTGAAATTAGGAAAACACTTCTTAAGTTTGATAATGTAATGAATGATCAAAGAAAAGTTATCTTTGAACAGAGATTAGACCTTCTTAAAGAAGAAAATGTAAATGAAACAATTCACGAGATGAGGCTTGAGGTCGTAAGTGAAATTTTAAATAAAGCAATACCAGAAAATTCTTTTATTGATGACTGGGACTCTGAATTAATAGAAAAAGAAGTAAAAAGAATTTTTAATCTTAAGGCTCCAATTAAGAATTGGCTCAAAGATACTGAAATAGATTCAGAACAATTAGAAGCAAAGTTAAATGAATATTTTGATGAAGAGTATCTTAAAAAACGAAAAGGATTTGGTGAACAAATTTCGGATAGTATAGAAAAATCTATTCTAATGCAAATTATTGATCAGAACTGGACTGATCACCTTGGTCAACTGGAAGATCTTAGACAAATTGTTGGCATCAGGGGTTATGGCCAAAGAGACCCTCTTAATGAATATAAGTCTGAGTCTTTTTTATTATTTGAAAACTTACTCAATAAATTTCGCGAGGATGTCACTAGAACATTATTTCACATAAGAATGGTATCGGATGAAGCAATTGAAAAATTAAATGAAAATAATAATCAAATTGAAACTCACCATAATAAAGATGAAAATATAAGCAAAAATAAGACAGTTATAAATAAAGCTAAGAATATTGAAATTGATCCAAATAATCCTAGTACTTGGGGTAAGGTTGGTCGGAATGAGCTATGCCCATGCGGATCTGGTAAAAAATATAAAAATTGTCATGGAAAAAATTAATTGCCTATAAGTTTCTTCCAATCTTTAAAAACTTTTCCCTCCTATGTTTTCTTAAATCATCTGGAGTTAAAGATACAAGATCATCAAGGCTTTTCATTATTGCTAATTTAGTTTGCATAATAATCTGAGGGCGCTCCCTATGTGCACCACCAATTGGCTCTTCAATAATTTCATCAATTATTCCTAATCTCTGCAAATCTTTTGAAGTTATTTTCATTGCTGTTGCGGCAAGCTCTGCTTTTTCTGAGCTTCTCCAAAGAATCGATGCTGAAGCTTCTGGAGAAGCCACAGTATATATAGAATGCTCCAACATTAGAACTTTATTTGCAGCTGCCAAAGCAATAGCTCCACCAGAACCTCCTTCACCAATAATTATTGATATGACCGGAACACCTAATGATAATGTACAGTCTGTTGAGCGAGCTATTGCTTCAGACTGCCCCCGTTCTTCAGCTCCAACACCTGGGTAAGCACCAGGAGTATCTATAAAAGTTATTACAGGTAGTCCAAATCTTTCAGCTAACTTCATTAACCTTATTGATTTTCTGTAGCCTTCAGGGTGAGCCATACCAAAATTATGCTTTAGTCGAGTTTCAGTATTGAAGCCCTTCTCATGCCCAATTAGCATTACTGANGCACCATCAATCTTTGCAATACCACCAATTATAGCGCTNTCTTCTCCAAAAGATCTATCACCAGAGAGTGGGATAAAATTGCTAGTTAATCCTTTGGAATAATCTAGAAAATGGGGTCGATCAGGATGTCTTGCAACTTGGGTTTTCTCCCATGTACTCAAATCTTTATAAATTGACTCAAGTGTTTCCTGCGCCTTTACCTCTAATTTATTTATCTCATCAAGAGATATAGAGGAATTACCATCTTCAAGCCTTACCTCGTTAAGCTCACGAATTTTTCCTTCGATCTCAGATAAAGATTTTTCAAAATTTAAATAATTAACCATTGCTTATTTCAACTCAAAATTTTTAAAATAACTTTTATACATTTCCTTTAGAAAGGGGGTGAGAATTTTTTAAAGACTCTACCATTCTTGATTCTAGAATATGAGTATATATTTCTGTAGTAGAAATACTTGAATGACCCAATAATTCTTGAACTACCCTTATATCTGCACCTCGGTTCATAATATGAGTGGCGAATGCATGGCGCAATTTATGAGGAGTTAATCGCTTTCTGTCAATATTTGTTGCCAAAGAAATATCAACAAGTAATTTATTAATTGAGTCTCTAGTTATATGGCCGCTCATCCCATAAGATGGAAATAAGTAATCAGAGTATTCTGGAACATGCTTTCTCCACTCCTCAATAATATTTGCTGTTCGAACTGTTATAGGAACGATCCTCTGTTTATCTCCCTTTCCTAAAACGTTTAAAATCCGTCTCTGTAATCTTAAGTCGGAGATTCTTAATGTAATTAACTCACTTACTCTCATACCAGTCGCATATAGAATCTCAATAATGCAAGATGTTCTTAAGATTTTTTTCTTTTTATGACCATTTTTTCCTAGAGAAGACTCTCTAACAAAATTAAGAATTTTTTCTACTTCAGCTTCCGTTAGAACATCAGGTAATTTTCTTTTTGAGGCAACTCTCTCAATAGAGTCCATAGGGTTTTCTTTAATTCTAGCTTCATTGACCTCAAATAAGAAGAATTGATTAAAGGCAGAAATACGCCTATTTAAAGTTGATTCCTTAAAATCCTTTTTTCTTAATTCAAAAAAATATTCCCTTATATCATCAGCTGAAAAATCCTCNATATAATAGGTTTCTGAGTCGTTTACGTGAGAATCTATTTTTGAATAATTTGTTCTTTTATTAGGGTGAGTAGCTTCTCTAAACCAATCTTTATTCCAGACAAAGGAACACAAACTCTTAAAATCATCCTTATATGATGTAATTGAATTTTTACTTAACCCTTTGACCATATAGAGATGATCAAAAAAAATATCGAGTCTCTCAAAATTATTTGACCAATATTGTTTCCAGTTAGTTTTATTATCTAAATTTTTCAAAACTTTTTTCACTTACCTAAAATTTAAATCATTATTTAATATTACTTTATTAATTTCTCTAACTTCTGGTTCTAAAAAACTTAAGGAAAAAATTATAACGAAAAATAAAACCACAAATAATGAAATAATAATTTTATAATTTATTTTCAAAACTACTCTCCTAAAATAATATTATAACTGTTTTGTTAAAAAATGATGCTAATTAAATAATTATACAAAATATAAGGTTATATTATTTCATTAATAACGTTATAAAAATGATAATGAAAAAAAATACTTTTAAATTTAATAATAATCGCTCAATTGTTTTAATAGGAATGATGGGTGTTGGTAAAACTTCAATTGGAAAACTCTTATCCAATGAGACTTTATTACCGTTCTATGATTCAGATAATGAAATTGAATCGGAATTAGATCTTTCGATTAAAGATATATTTGAAAAATATGGAGAAAACTATTTTCGAAATAAAGAAGTTGAGATTTTTGAGTCATTAATTAATAGAGAACAATCGATTATAGCCTCAGGTGGTGGATCTTTTGTTAATCAAAAGACACAAAAGAAAATTAAAGAAAATTGTATCTCTATCTGGCTAAATGCAAGTGAAGAAACACTATTAGAGAGATTAAAAAATACAACAAAAAGACCACTTCTTGATGTAGACAACCGAAAAGAAATATTATTATCACTTTTAAAAGAGAGAGAGAGAGAATACTCTAAGGCAAATATAGAAATAATTGTTGATGGTTTAGATAAATCATTAATTATTAAAAAAATTCTTAAATCTTTAGAAGATTATTTTATAATTGATAAACAATGAAAAAATATAAAGATATAAATATAGATCTAAAAGATCGATCATATAAAATTTCAGTCAATGATAATATTGAAGAAGTGCTTTTTAGTGTTGTATCAAAAATTATTTCTAGACCAAAAGTATTTATAGTTACTGATGAGAATGTAGCAGGCTTTATTCTACCCGCCATAAGAAAAATTCTTGATGATGGTGGTATAGAAACATATGTGGTTATTATTCCATCAGGTGAAAAGAGTAAAAGCTTTTCTCAGTTAGAAAGCTTAATAAAAGAATTATTAAATTTAAAAATTGAACGTCAGGATACTCTCATTGCTCTTGGGGGAGGTGTCATTGGAGATATTGTTGGCTTTACAGCTTCACTTATCTTTCGAGGAATTGATTTTATACAAGTCCCCACTACATTATTATCCCAAGTTGACTCATCTGTCGGNGGTAAGACGGCAATCAATATGAGTGAAGGAAAGAACTTAGTTGGTTCATTTTATCAACCAAAAGCAGTTATTGCTGATGTTAGCTTATTATCAACACTTCCAAATAAAGAAATAATATCAGGCTTTGCAGAGGTTATAAAATATGCAGTTTTAGGAAATAAAANNTTTTTTGAGTGGTTAGAGATTAATCAAAAAGAACTACTCGACTTAAATACGGACTTACTTATTGAGGCCGTTTCTACATCTTGCAAGATGAAAGCACAGATTGTTGAAGAAGATGAGCAAGAAAAGGGGACAAGAGCATTGTTAAACCTTGGCCATACATTCGGGCACGCGATCGAAAATAAAATGAATAATAGTGGTTCAAATATACTTCATGGTGAAGCAGTTGGTTTTGGGATGTGTTTGTCAGCTCAATTCTCAAACAAGCTAGATTTTTGCTCGGGTAATGATGTAGAAAAAATTATCAAAATAATAAAAGATTTTGGAATTCCATCAAATTATTCTGACCTTAATACTGATCTCAAGGCAAATGAAATAATTGATATTTTTGCAAAGGACAAAAAAAGAAAAGATGATAAAAATACTTTAATTTTATTGAATGGTATTGGTAAGGCCTTTATTCAAGAAGAAGTTAAGGATANTGATATTAATGATTTCTTAATATCTGTAGGGTTTAAATAAATGCTAACAACTCTTGGTATATTTATTGGTTCAATTCTCGGATTATTAATTATTTCCGCTTTCTTTTCAGGGTCAGAAACTGCTTTAACCGCGATATCCAAGGCTAGAATCAGGCATTTAGCTGATGAAGGAGATAAAAGAGCAAAGGCATTAGAAAAACTTATTGCTAAACAAGACACTTTAATAAGCACTCTCTTAGTTGGAAGTAATCTTGTAAATATTCTTGCCTCCGTATTAGCAACTAGTTTGTTTATTTCCTTATTTGGTGAAGTTGGGGTAATTATAGCTACATTCGTAATGACAACTTTAGTAGTTATTTTTGCAGAAATTTTACCAAAAATGATAGCGCTTGAGAATTCGGACCGTTGGTCTTTAAAATCTTCTTTCGTAATAAAAATCACATTTATTATTCTNGGACCCGTGGCTATCCTGGCTCAAAAAATATCCAGTTTTTTTATTAAAAATAAAGCCTCAAATGAAAAGCTAGTTGATGCTCATGATGAAATTAGAGGGCAAATATCCATTCACCACCAAGATGGTGAGGTTAAGAAAGGTGACCGTGATATGCTTGGTGCTATCCTTGACCTTCCTGATGTGAATGTTGAAGATGTTATGGTCCATAGAAAAAATATAACAGCTGTTAATATCAATGAGATAAATGAAAATAAAATTACTGAAATTCTATCGTCTCCATACACTCGAATACCAGTATGGGAGGAAAGTGCTGATAATTTTATAGGACTTTTGCATATAAAATCCCTTGCGAGAGAAGCCTTTCTAAATAATAATGACTTTCAAAATATTGATATAAGAAAAATACTATCTAAGCCTTGGTTTGTTCCTGAAACAACTAGTTTAAAAGAACAGTTAAACGCATTCTTAGATAAAAAACTTCATATGGCCTTAGTTGTTGATGAATATGGGTCAATAATGGGATTGATAACCCTAGAAGATATATTAGAAGAAATTGTTGGTCAGATTGACGATGAACATGACTTAGAAACTGAAGAAGTTATATCTCAAATGCCAAATTCAATTGATGTTGATGGTGGTATGAGCATAAGAGACCTTAATAGAAACTATGGATGGGATATTCCTGACACAGAAGCTACAACTTTAGCAGGACTAATTATTCATGAATCTCAGACTATACCTAAAGTTGGTAGCGCTTACATCTTTTATGGATTCAAGTTCAAAATATTAGGTAGAACACGAAATCAAATTACCTCATTAAGAATAGAAAAAGTTTAGTTTAAAATAACATCTATCTTAACAGTTTTAATCCAATATAAGTTAATCGCCCTCTTGGATCATGTTGCCTTGGGTCATAACTAAAATTAGCAGCATCATAGACTTGGGGCGCGTCCTCATCAAAAATATTTTTAATACCTAAACTAAGTTGCATCTCATTTTCATTAAACTCAAAGGAATAGCTGTATCTTGAATCAATACTTAGCCATTCATCTATATTTTGATCATACCCCAACTCTTTTGCTGAAGAACTTAGTAATCGAGTCGTTTTATAATCAGATGTATAACGACCAAGTAATGAAAATGTATGCTGATTATTAATAAAGTCTGCATTTAAAATAATTTTAGTTTCAGGCAATGATCTAGCAAAATTGTCATGGTTAAATAATCCAACCACATCTTTAGATCTACCTGATGCATCTGGAATCTCATATTTTAAAATATGCGTTCCCCTCATTCCAATATTTAATAAACCTAAATCAGTATCAAAACTATAATTTATTTCAATATCAATACCATTAGTATCAACATTTGCAGCATTAAAATATTTAGTTGTTACACCTATAAGAGTTCCATCAACAGTTCTCTTAACATCTGAGTCTAATGGATTATTTATCACTTTACCTTGCGGACTTTCAATTGTGATAACGTTTGAATAATCTATTGCCCAATAATCGATTTTAAAACTTAAATTATCTTTAGGACTCCAGACAATACCAAGATTTATATTTTCAGACTCTTCGGGAGATAGTCCATCGTTTCCATTTTGAGCAATACGAATAAAAGTAGTTCCACCTTTTGGGCTTCCTTCAGAGTAATCCTGAATACCCTGCAAACCAACCTGACCTGAATAAAGCTGTGATAATGAAGGCTCCCTAAACGATGTACTTAATGATCCTCGTAAAACAACAGTATCTGAAAGTTTGTAACGCAAAGACACTTTAGGATCAAAAGTATTATCATCTTCCAATTCCTCGTATCGAAGTGCTGTTTTAAGTAAAAGGTTATCACTTAACTGAACAGAAAATTCAGCAAAAGCTGCTATTGCATCTCTTTTTGAACTTGCCTCTATACCACCCCCTAAAAATAATAAATCCGCTGGTTTTGAAATATTTCCATTAGAATCAAATTCTATGCGCGAGTCTTTATCGCGTGTTACAGAAAATTCTTCTTTTCTAAGTTGTAATCCAGCCGCCATAGAAATATTTGCAAACGCATTAGTTTTTATATCTCCAGAAAAAACAAAGTCTAAAACATCCAATTGATTATTGGTCCATGTTTCTTGTTTAGTTGAGATCCAATTGACTAGCGAGGATGTATTAGCAGAAGGATCAAAAAGATTCCAAGTTTGGTCACCCGTTTCACCTCCTTGGCCTTTAATGGCACTCGTAAATCTTTGAGTACTTGTATCTGGTTGACTTATATATCCCTCGTCTTCACTTGATGTAAAATGAATATCCCAATCAAAGCCATTTCTAAATTCTCCAGACATACCTAATGAGAATCTTTTAGCGTCAATGCTTCTCGGAGCTAAAGGGGATGGATACGATGATCCTAAAGGACGTCCAAGCCACATTACAGGAACGCCAAAGGGATTTCCTGCTGTTTCTGGCATTATTAAGTTACTAGTCGCCAAATAAGAAAGAGCAGGATAAGAAGGTGATTGAGGATTATCATTTACTTTGGTTGAAGAATACATAAA
>PAGD01000006.1 GCA_002704345.1 Rhodobiaceae bacterium
CCTTTTTTTAATCGTTCAGTGTCTGCTTCGTATAAAAATACCTGAGTCTTAAGAACTTCACCTGCTTTTAGGGCGATTGGCTCTTCGGCATCCAAAACTAGGTCGAGAAGAACTTCTACTGATGGCCCACCTTTCATATGGGATAATAATTCAAGAGCAAAATCAGATGAAATTTCTTCTAGAGAAATTTTTTCTAGAATCACCTCTTTTAAAAATTGAGCTTTTGCTTCAGCCGCACCTGTAGTTCCTGGGAGTACATTATAAATGAAGTGATTAAGAGAGTCCTCTCTATATTTATTTTCAATATCCTTTATTTGAGAAATTATCTCATTGGTAAGGGCCTTATCGTCTATAGGCTTTGGATGTAAATCCATCCCTTTTCTTTCTTCAATCTCTTTCAAGTAAGATTCATATAAGCTCATAATTAACCCCTCAAAAAGTTATTTTAGCATATTTTCGATTTAGTTTTTTTAAGTTATTAAAATTTTTAATCTTAAAAATTTTCTCAAAAATGACACTATTTTTATTTTAATATGACAGAAGGTTGCTTAGGTAAACCCTTCACTTAAACTTTAAATTAACAATAATTTTAATTTTGCTTTATTTTTTTAGAGTTTTTTAAAATTTATACCTTTACTATCACATAGATAGTTTGAGATAAATAGGTCTATGAATAGATTTTTACCCTTATTATTTTTCTTGTCCATTTTGATGCTTTTTCTTTCTTGGCTTTTAGTTGGCGGAATAAAAGATAACCCGAATCCTTTGGTTGGTAAAATTATTCCTAACTCCGATATTGAGTTTATTGATACCAATCTCAAGTCCCATACTTTTGAAGAGCTACTAAGAAACCCAGGATATAAATTAATCAATTTTTGGGCATCATGGTGTTTACCTTGTGAGGTTGAACATCCCTATCTAATGGCCATAAAAGAAAAAAATAACTTAATAATGATAGGTATTAATTATAAGGACAAAGAAGAGGATGCAAAAATTTTTATAGAAGATAAAGGAAACCCTTATGATTACATAGGCAGGGATGATAGTGGGTTTTTTGGAATTGATATGGGTATTACTGGCGTTCCAGAAACATTCATAGTCGATGAAAAAGGTACAATCGTTTTACGACATGTAGGCCCGATTGATTTTAGTGATAGAATAGGAAAACCTTAATTAGCAAGCTTACCATACACAAAGTTATTATCGGATTGATTTATATGGGCTAAAATGGATGTTCCTGGTTCATAGCTTTCTTCAAGTTTAACAGGAGCAAATTGGTTTGTATGACCTGTGTTATTTTTCTCAATAAATACCTCTATTTTCTTACCTACAAGACCCTCAAGATGATTTTTTTTAATTTTTTCTCCTTTCTCTCGAAGAATTTTTGCCCTTTGTTTGGAGACTTTTTTGTCATTTTGGGGCATTTTAGCTGCCGGCGTGCCTGGGCGGGGTGAGTAAGGAAATACATGTAGCCAATCAAGACCGCACTCATCAACGATATTTAAAGTATTTAAGAACATTTCTTCAGTCTCAGTTGGAAATCCTGTTATTATATCAGCTCCAAAAGCAACCTCTGGTCTTCTTTTTCTTATTTTCTTACATAGATTAATTGCATCATCCCTTGAATGACGTCTCTTCATTCTTTTTAAAATCATATTATCTCCAGCCTGAAGGGATAGATGAATATGTGGAAGTATTCTTTCTTCAGTTGCAATAATCTCTAAAAGTTCATCATCAAACCCTATTACATCCATTGAAGATAATTTTAGTCTAGTTAAGTCGGGAGATCCTTGAAGAATTTTTTTTACTAAAAAGCCAAGGTTACTTTTTTTATCTAAATCATGTCCCCAAGAGGCTATATCAACCCCAGTAAGGACAATTTCCTTATGACCTTTTTCAATCATAAGATTAATCTCATTAATAATATTTTTCACAGACTTGGATACTGAGTTGCCTCTTCCGAATGGGATAATGCAAAATGTACACCTATGATCACAACCATTTTGTATTTCAATAAAAGCTCTTGATCTATTATCATATCCATCAGTTAATCCGTTAAGACTTTGTCTGGTTTCCATAATATTTTGAACTTCAATTTTTTTTGAATTTTTTTCTTTCGAAAGAATATTTAATATATCTCTTTTCTCTATATTTCCCGAAACTAAATCAACCTCTTGCATTTTAGAAAATGTCTCTGGCTCTATTTGTGCAGCACAACCTGTCACGACAATTTTTTCCTCAGGAAATTCTCTTCTTCTTTTTCTTATTGATTGCTTTACTTGTCTCACGGATTCAGCCGTTACTGCACAACTATTAAAAATAGATGTATTNTTAACTTCNTGCTCCTTTACACCCTGCTTTAGGATTTCAGATTCATAAATATTTAGTCTACAACCAAATGTAATTATTTCAGCTTTTTTTGTCATTTATAATTAGATATATCTATAATATCCTCACTATTAAATTCATATGGGCCTGTCATAACAATTTGATTATCTTTTTTCCAGTTAATTNCTAAACTACCGCCAGGTAATAAAATATTAACCTCTCTTTTAGTTAAATTTAATGTTGAAGCTGCNACCGCAGTTGCACAAGCAGCCGAACCGCAAGCCTGAGTCATACCTGCGCCTCTTTCCCAAACTTTTAAATTTATGTTTTCTTCATCTATTACTTTTGCGAAAGAAACATTTACTTTGTTTGGGAATATTTTATTTTCTTCAATTTCCTTCCCGATTTCTTTTAGATCTGGCAATATATCATTATCAAAGAAAAATATTGCATGAGGGTTTCCAATATTTACCGCAGTAAACTGAGGAAGTGCACATGGAGGCGAAGGCAAGTCTATCATTAAGGTTGATGTGTCTTTTGTACCGCCTTTTAAAGGGATTTCAGTCCATATAAAATTAGGCTTACCCATGTTAACAGAAATATTTGTATTATTTTCCCAACAAATTACCTTTTTGTTAANAGTCTCAAAATGAATTTCTTTTTTCTTTTTTTCTTCAATAATAATTTTAGCTATACATCTAATTGCGTTTCCACACATTTCTGCTTCAGATCCATCAGCATTCCAGAAAAGGAGTTTTGCATCTGCTGAGCCATCAGGCCTACAAATTTGAACAAATTGGTCAAAATCTATTAGTTCATCTNTATTTGATAAAAATATTATNAGCCTATCGTTTATTTTTATATTTTGATTTCGAGAGTCGTGAATTAGAATTTTATTGCCTGCACCATTCATGCTTATGAATTTTATTGCTTCAAAGTTAATTATTTCTTTATTTATGTTCATAAGATTTATTTATAATGCCGAATGATTATTAATTCTACTTAATTGATTGTCTTGACTTATCTTCGTAATTTAGACTATATGAGCCTATTATTAATTAAATACTAAACTTTTACAGTCCATTTGGATTGCCGTCCGTCAACGAGGCTTCGTACGCGGACGCNATACTCGTTGGCTCTAATGTTTAAAAAAAGGAAATAAAAATGTCAGTAAAAATTAGATTAGCTCGCGGCGGTTCAAAGAAAAGACCTTATTATAGAATTGTTGTAGCAGACATTAGATCACCAAGAGATGGAAGGTATATTGAAAGAGTTGGATCTTATAATCCATTAGTACCTCGTGATCATGAGGATAGGGTTACCTTAGAAAAAGAAAGAATAATTGAATGGCTCTCAAAGGGTGCTAAGCCAACTGACAGGGTTGCACGTTTTTTGGATGAGGCTGGTATATTGAAAAGGGAGCCAAGAAATAATCCTCAAAAAGCTAAACCTAAAAAAGAACCTGAAGAGAAACCAGAAACTCCAGCCGAAGAAGCTCCAGCAGCGGAAGAAGCTCCAGCAGCTGAAGAAGCTCCAGCCAAAGAAGCTCCAGCAGCCGAAGAAGCTCCAGCCGAAGAAGCTCCAGTAGCCGAAGAAGCTCCAGCCGAAGAAGCTCCAGCAGCCGAAGAGTCAGATGACAGCAAAGATAAATAATGATACTTTTTTTCTGTGATCTCTAAAAAAGACGACTTAATTCTCGTTGGCGCTATTTCAGGTGCCAAAGGNTTAAAGGGCGAGGTTCTTATTAAGTACTTCGCACAAAACCCATCTGTTTTTAAAAATTACTCATATATATTTATTGGTCCTTTGAGAGCTAAATACAGTATAGACAGATGCACTTCTCAAAAAGAAAATATCTCTGTAACATTTAATGAAATTAACGATAGAACCGAAGCAGAAAAACTTAAAGGCCAAGAAATTTTTATTGAGAAAACCCAATTAAAAGATTTAAACGAAGATGAATGGTATCACCAAGATCTAATCGGCCTCAAAGTTGAAACGCTTGAAGGAAAAAAGCTTGGTATAATTAAAGCTATTTATAATTTTGGAGCAGGTGATATCCTAGAGATCAAATTAACAAATAATAAAATAGAAATGATACCATTTAATAAGGATTTTGTTTTGGATATTATCTTAAACGATAAGGTTATTATTTCAGATATGGATTTTTAAATGACCTGGAATGTTGATATTTTAACTTTATATCCCGATATGTTTCCCGGGCATCTGGACAAAAGTTTGTCTGGAAAAGCATTAAGGCAAGGTATTTGGAATTTAAGAGTTCACGATATCCGTAATTATGGTATTGGGACTCACAAAACTGTTGATGGTAAGCCTGCAGGCGGGGGGCCTGGAATGGTCTTAAGGGCTGATGTTTTAGATAAGACTATTAAAGGCTGTATTAAGAATAATAACAGGATTATTTATTTTTCACCAAAGGGTAAGCAACTAACACAAGAAAAAGTTAAAGAATTTTCTTTGAGTAATGGTGTTTCGATATTATGTGGCCATTTTGAGGGGATTGATCAAAGGGTTATTGAAAAATACGATATGGAAGAGATATCAATAGGAGATTATATTCTATCGGGCGGAGAAATTGCCGCGATGGCATTTTTAGATTCTGTTATTCGTTTATTGCCAAATGTTATTGGTAATAATGAATCAACGATAGTTGAGAGTTTTTCAGATGATCTTCTAGAGTATCCTCAATATACAAAGCCAAATGATTTTGATAATAAAGAAATACCGTCAATTTTGTTATCAGGAGATCATAAGGCTATAGAAGAGTGGCGGACAAATCAGTCCTTGAGTTTAACAAAAAAAAGAAGACCAGATCTCATTTCGAAAAAAAAAGATAAAATATAGTAAAAATAAGGTGACTTATGGGTAATGTCTGTGCTAATTGACCTACCTCAGTAAAAAATAATTTTTTAATACAAATAAAGTTGATTGTTATGAATATAATTGAAACGTTAGAAGCAAAGCATGTTGAAGAACTAACTAAGGATAAAGCTATCCCAGACTTCCGTCCTGGAGATACTCTAAAAGTTAATGTTCGAATAAAAGAAGGCGAGCGAGAAAGACTTCAGGCCTATGAAGGTGTTTGTATTTCAAGATCTGGAAAAAGCTTAAATCAGAATTTTACTGTTAGAAAGATTTCTTATGGTGAAGGCGTTGAGAGGGTGTTTTCTCTTTATGGTCCTTCAGTTGATTCAATTGAAGTAGTTCGATCAGGTAGAGTTCGTAGATCAAAATTATATTACTTAAGATCAAGAAGGGGTAAGTCTGCTAGAATTACTGAGCGTAAGACCTTTACATCAAAAAAGGCCTCTAAAGCTGCTGATAATACAGAAGCTTCGCAAAGCGACGCTTAGCATATATACTCCTTATAGAGGGGATTATGTCTGAACCTAAAACAATATATGATAAAATTTGGGAATCTCATCTCGCTTATGAGGGTGATGGTGATTGTTTATTATATATAGATCGTCATTTAATACACGAGGTAACAAGCCCGCAGGCCTTCGAAGGGCTAAGAATGTCTAATCGACAAGTGAGACGACCTCAGAACGCTCTAGCTGTTGCTGACCATAACATTCCAACTACCGATAGAGCTCTTGGCATAGGAGATGAAGAGTCAGAAATCCAAATTCAAACGCTAGAAGATAATTGTAAGGAATTTGGAATTAAGTATATAGAGACTAGTGATAAAAGGCAGGGAATTGTTCATATTATAGGACCAGAACAAGGCTTTACACTACCTGGTTTAACAATAGTTTGTGGAGACAGCCACACCTCTACACATGGGGCGTTTGGAGCCTTAGCACATGGTATTGGAACGTCTGAAGTTGAGCATGTCTTGGCCACACAAACTCTTATTCAGAAAAAAGCTAAAAACTTTAAAGTCAACATTACCGGTAAGTGCAAGGATGACGTAACTGCAAAAGATTTAGCTCTTTCCGTAATAGGGGCAATCGGAACAGCCGGTGGTACTGGATACGTAATCGAATATACTGGAGATGCTGTAGAATCTTTGAGCATTGAAGGTCGAATGACTCTTTGCAACTTAACAATTGAGGCTGGGGCAAGGGCTGGTTTAGTTTCTCCTGATGAAAAAACATTTGAATATTTAAAAGGAAGGCCAATGTCTCCAAAGGATGCCGAATGGGACTCTGCCATCGAATATTGGAAAACATTAGCCAGTGATAGAAATGCTAAATATGATAAAACCATCGAGATTGATGCTAGTAATCTTACTCCCCTTGTTACATGGGGAACAAGTCCAGAGGACGTAATATCAATTGATGGTAATATTCCAAATTTAGAAGATATTAAAGATGACTCAAAAAGAAGTGCCGTTAAAAGATCTCTTGATTATATGAATCTCGTTCCAGGATCACCTATTAAAGGTGTGCCAATTGATCGAGTATTTATTGGTTCTTGTACAAATGGCCGTATTGAAGATTTAAGGGAAGCAGCATCCATACTTCCAGGTAAGAAAGTTTCTGAAAGAGTTTCAGCTATGGTTGTACCCGGCTCTGGCTTAGTAAAAGAGCAAGCAGAGGAAGAAGGTTTAGATAAAATTTTTATAGAAGCAGGATTTGAATGGCGTGAGCCAGGGTGTTCAATGTGTTTAGCAATGAATGCAGATAAATTAGCACCTAAAGAGAGGTGTGCATCAACTTCGAATAGGAATTTTGAAGGAAGACAGGGTCGCGAAGGAAGAACACATCTTGTAAGTCCAAAAATGGCTGCAGCTGCAGCTTTGACAGGATGCTTAACAGATGTAAGGGAAATGGTACTTGAAAATGGATAAATTTTCTTCAGTTAAAGGCATATCTGCCCCCCTTATTAATAAATCAGGAAATCAATTAAGTTTAATGATGAATATTGATACTGACATGATTATTCCTAAGCAATTCTTAAAGACAATTAAGCGATCCGGATTAGGTAAAAATCTTTTTGATGAGATGCGATATGACTCTGATGGAAAAGAGATAGACTCTTTTATTTTAAACAAGGAACCATTTAGGAAAGCAAAAATTTTAATTGCCGGCAAGAATTTCGGATGTGGGTCCAGTCGTGAGCATGCTCCTTGGTCGATACTTGATTTCGGTATTAAAGTTATTATCGCTCCATCTTTTGCCGATATTTTTTTTAATAATTCTTTTAAAAATGGAATCCTCCCAATTAAATTGGATGAGAAAATTATCAATTCATTAATTGATGTATCAATGAAGGGAGAGGAATTAGAGGTTAATTTAATTGATCAGGCAATTATTTTGCATGATAGAAAAATAGAGTTTGATGTAGATCCAATTAATAAAGAATGTCTGGTTAAGGGTCTGGATGATATTGGTTCAACTTTAGAAAAAGTCTCGTTTATTGATGAATTCGAAAATGAAATTTCCGGTAAGCGTCCTTGGAATATCCCTAGTTAAAGGTATAAAAAATGACTAATAAAATTTTAATTTTACCAGGCGATGGTATTGGACACGAAGTCATGAAAGAAGTTAACAAAGTTATAACTTGGTTTAATGATAATAAGTCTCTTAATGCAGAGATTGAGTTCGATAATGTTGGAGGAACATCATATGATATTCATGGATGTGCCATCTCCGAGGAAGCTATGAAGTTAGCCAAGGACTCTGATGCAGTATTGTTTGGAGCTGTTGGTGGCCCTAAGTGGGATAATGTAGAGTATGAAAATAGACCTGAGGCAGGTCTACTTCGACTTAGGAAGGATCTAGATCTTTTCGCAAATCTAAGGCCTGCTATTTGCTTTCCAGCTCTGGTTGAAGCATCCGCCCTGAAAAGAGAGATTATAGAAGGTTTAGATATTGTTATTGTAAGAGAATTAACAGGCGGTATTTATTTTGGTGAGCCCAGGGGTATTGAGGATTTAGGCTCAGGTAATAGGCGCGGTATCAATACTCAAGTTTATGAAACTTGGGAGATAAGACGGATAGCCGAGGTTGCGTTTGAGCTTGCAAAAAAAAGAAACAATAAAGTAACCTCTTCTGAAAAAAGAAATGTGATGGAATCAGGATTGCTATGGAATGAGGAAGTTACAAAAATTCATCAAGAAAAGTATTCAGATGTTGAACTTGATCATATGCTTGCTGATAACTGTGGTATGCAGCTAGTTAGATGGCCAAAGCAGTTCGATGTTATTGTAACTGATAATTTATTTGGCGATATGCTGTCTGATGTTGCGGCTATGCTAACAGGGTCTCTTGGAATGCTGCCTTCTGCATCACTTGGGAAATCAGATAATGGTATATTCCGAAATGCTTTATATGAACCAGTTCATGGATCTGCTCCCGACATAGAAGGCCAAGGGGTAGCAAATCCGCTTGCATCTATCTTATCTTTTGCAATGGCCTTAAGATATAGTTTTTCGAAAGAAGAAGATGCAGATCTTCTTGAAAAAGCCATTTCTAATGTTTTAGATTCTGGACTGAGGACAAAAGATATTGCTACAAAAGATAGCAATGTAATTTCAACAGTTGGAATGGGTGATGCGGTAATAACATCACTTAATAGTTTAAGCTAGGAGCCGAAAATGGGAATAAATAAGTTAGCAGTTGTCGGAGCGACAGGTAATGTCGGCAGAGAAATGCTTAACATTCTCTCTGAAAGAGATTTTCCTTGCGAAGAGGTTATTGCTCTTGCTTCAGAGAGAAGTGAGGGGGATGCAGTTCCATTCGGTAATAAAGAATTAATTGTTCAAAACTTATCTAGTTATGATTTTTCTGAAACAAGTATTGCTTTATTTTCGGCAGGAGGACAAATTTCTGAAGTTTATGGCCCAATAGCGGCTGAACAAGGCTGTATTGTTATTGATAATTCTTCAAAGTTTAGGATGGATAATGATGTTCCTTTAATTGTTCCTGAAGTAAATATTGAGATGCTAGAGCACTACAGGACCACAAATATTATTGCTAATCCAAATTGTTCAACTATTCAAATGGTTGTTGCTCTCAAGCCTTTAGAAGATTTGGCATCAATTAATCGAATAAATGTCTCTACATACCAATCAACCTCAGGCGCAGGAAAGGCGGCAATGGAGGAGTTATTTAATCAAACTAAAGGTATTTTCTCAAATCAAGAAGTTCAACCAGAGAGCTTTACCAAGCAAATCTCTTTTAATGTTATACCTCAGATTGGCCCTTTTTTAGAAAATGGCAATACTGAAGAAGAGCAAAAGATGATTAATGAGACAAAGAAGATTATGAGGCCAGATATTCTTATAAATGCAACATGTGTTAGAGTACCAACTTTTATTGGGCATGCAGAATCAATCAATTTAGAATTTGATTCACCTATATCCGAGGAAGAAGCAAGAGAAGTTTTAGAGCAAGCTAGCGGATGTATTGTGTATGATGAAAGAGAAGATGGTGGTTATTCGACACCAGTTGAATCTGCAGGGCATGATGCAACTTATATCTCAAGAATAAGGGCAGATGAAACAGTTGAATACGGACTTAATTTATGGGTTGTTTCTGATAATTTAAGAAAGGGTGCTGCATTAAATGCCATTCAAATTGCTGAGGCTATTAATGAAGATTATCTTTATTAGATTTTCATCTGCATAATTATCCCTTTTACATCTCTTATAATTTTATTTGGAATTTGAATTTCATTATTTTTAATTACTCTTTTAGCAGACCAGAAAAGAGAGCATGAGTCTATAAAATCATCATTTTTATAAAAACTATTTTTTTTATTAATGAATTTTTCAATGAATTCTTTATCAAATCCATTTTCTTTTAGAATATCAATTCTCTCTTTTAGTCCTTCTTGAGTATTCTTCTTTGTTTCAATAGCCCCTCCCTTCATGACTTGAAAAACTAATTCAGGGTGAGATTCAAATATTTCTGGTCTATTTTTTATTTCTAAAATGGTATCGATTTCTTTAATTTTTTTAAATAAAAACCAACTTTGCTTTGAAAGGCCCATTCCCTGTTCTTTATTAATTTTATTTGCCTCTTGATAATCTTTTGCTTTTAAAGCTAGTCTTGAGGGTGGATTAAAAATACTAGATTTATTCTTAAGGAGCATTCCCCTTGCTTCACGATCTACAACTCTCCCGCCTTTCATTAATTCTTCATCTAAGCCAATTGGCATATCAACTAAAATAAGACTAAATTTTTTTTCAATTATTTCTTCAAAATGATTAAAAATATCGAATTTGGTATTATCATTACTGTTTAGGTTTCCGCTAACACAAACCCAGCCCCCTTTCGAGCCATCAACACCTGCTACTAAAATTTTTTGTTCATTTTCTTTCATAATTTTGTTTACACTATATGCGTAACACCATAAAAATCATTATCTTTGATGATATCTTGAGAGTATAATTTAAGAATGACAAATAAAAATAAAATAAGTCCTTTAGATAGACCATTATCACCGCACTTACAAATTTATCGCCCATCTTTTACTATGATGATGTCTATAATGCATAGAATTTCAGGAGTTATATTATATTTTGGAAGCTTTTTGTTATTAGCTTGGTACATTTCTATTTTAATTGGAGCTGAGACATATCAGTTATTAAATCAGCTATTTTCTTTTACCATTATTAAGATTGCTTTATTTCTTTTTACTTGGATATTCTTTCACCATCTTTTTGGAGGAATTAGACATTTTATTTGGGATACAGGAAGGGGTTTTGAATTAAAAACTATTGAGTGGCTTGCTCGACTCACAGCAATTTTTTCCTTAATATCTACGTTAATAGTTTGGTTCTTATAGGCTAAAGGTTATGAATAATAAACACTCAGAAGGTACTCACCATTTTATTTTACAGAGAATAACGGCTGTAGTTAATTTATTTTTAGGTGTTTATGTTTTTAACTTTTTTATTAAAAGTATAGGTAGGCCATATGATTCTGTTATTGAGACTTTAAGCAATAACTTAACATGGTTAATTATAGCAATTTTTAGTTTATCAATGTGCTATCATATGTGGATTGGTTTTAATCATATTTTGGATGATTATGTTGATGAAGTTAAAGCAAGAAATTTACTAGGAAATTTAAATTCTATTGTGGTCGTTATTGTCGCATTGGCAACTTCCTTTTCCATGATTACAATTGGTTTTTTTTAAGTTAATTTAAAATGAGATTGGAAAAAAATGTCAGATTATAAATTTATTGATCATACTTATGATGTAGTGGTGGTAGGTGCTGGTGGTGCTGGATTGAGAGCAACCTTGGGTGCTGCAGAGGGCGGTTTAAAGACTGCTTGTATTTCAAAGGTTTTCCCTACTCGTAGCCATACTGTTGCCGCTCAAGGTGGAATATCAGCTGCCCTCGGTAATCTTGGAGAAGATGATTGGCGTTGGCATATGTATGATACCGTTAAAGGCGCTGATTGGTTGGGCGATCAGGATGCAATTGAGTATCTTTGTAAGAATTCTGCAAAAGCAGTTTATGAGCTTGAACACTTTGGTGTTCCATTTTCTAGAACGGAAGAAGGAAAAATTTATCAACGGCCTTTTGGTGGAATGACAACTCAATATGGTGAAGGCCCTCCAGCACAAAGAACCTGTGCTGCTGCTGATAGAACTGGTCATGCAATCCTTCATACGCTTTATGGAAAGTCTATAAGTGCATCAGCTGACTTTTTTATTGAGTATTTCGCTATTGATTTAATTATGGCTCCAACCGGTGAATGCGTTGGTGTTGTTGCTTTGTGCATGGAAGATGGAACATTACATAGATTTAGATCATCACAAACTATATTAGCAACTGGTGGTTACGGAAGGGCTTATTTTTCTGCAACTTCTGCACACACATGTACTGGCGATGGTTCAGCAATGGTCCTCCGTGCAGGACTTCCCTTACAGGATATGGAATTTGTTCAGTTTCATCCTACAGGTATATATGGTGCTGGATGTTTAATAACTGAAGGATCTCGTGGGGAAGGTGGTTACCTAGTTAATTCTGAAGGCGAGCGCTTCATGGAGAGATATGCGCCCAAAGCCAAAGATTTAGCTTCCAGAGATGTCGTTTCTCGCGCAATGACTGTCGAAATCTTAGAAGGAAGAGGTGTTGGTGAAGAGAAAGATCATATTTACCTTCATTTAGATCATATTGATCCAGCAATTCTTGCTGAAAGATTGCCGGGCATTTCAGAGTCTGCCAAAGTTTTTGCTGGAGTTGACGTAACAAAAGAACCTATTCCAGTTTTACCAACTGTCCATTACAATATGGGTGGAATTCCAACAAATTATATGGGTGAAGTTCTTAACCCTACCGAAGATGATGAAGATAATATTGTACCAGGATTAATGGCTGTTGGAGAAGCAGCATGCGCATCAGTTCATGGTGCAAATCGTCTAGGTTCAAATTCTTTAATTGATCTAGTTGTATTAGGAAGAGCTGCAGCAATAAGATGTACTGAAACAGTTAAATCAGGAGTTTTTGATGTAGAATTTCCTAAGGATGCTGGACAGAACTCGATTGATAGGCTTGATAAGTTTAGAAATGCTAACGGCTCAACTCCAACATCTGAATTACGATTAAGTATGCAAAAAGCTATGCAAAATAACTGTGCAGTTTTCAGAACTGATGATGTTTTAAAAGAAGGTAGAGTTCTCATTAATAAAGTATTCGAAGACATGGAAGATATTGGAATAAAAGATAAGTCTCTTATTTGGAATTCTGATCTAATTGAAACTTTAGAATTTGATAATATGATAGTTCAAGCTATAGCAACAATATCTGGAGCCGATGAAAGAACTGAGTCTCGCGGAAGCCATGCTAGAGAAGATTTTCCAGATAGAAATGACGATGACTGGATGAAACATACTCTCGCTTGGGTTGATAAAGATGGTAAAGTAGATATTTCTTATAGAAAAGTGCACGACTATACGTTAAGTAATGATATTGCTTATATTCCTCCAAAAGAAAGGGTTTACTAGGATCAGTTATGGCAGAGTTAACACTTCCAAAAAATTCAAAAATTAAAAAGGGTAAAAGCTACCCCCTTGATTCTCAATCTAAGAATAAAAAAGGTTTTTCTATTTATCGCTGGAGTCCTGATGACGATGAAAATCCTAGAACTGACTACTATGAAATAGATTTATCTAAATGTGGTCCAATGGTTCTTGACGCTATAATTAAGATCAAGAATGAAATTGATCCCACGTTGACCTTTAGGAGATCTTGTCGAGAGGGTATATGCGGTTCGTGTGCTATGAATATTGATGGTGTTAATACTTTAGCTTGCACAAAATCAATTAATGATGTGAAGGGTGATATAAAAATTAATCCTTTGCCTCATCAGCCTGTTGTTAAAGATTTGGTTCCTGATCTTACTAATTTTTATGAGCAACATAAATCAATACAGCCATGGCTCAAGACAAAGTCAGATGAGCCTGATGAAGAGTGGTATCAATCCCGAGAGGATAGAGAAAAAGTTGACGGTATGTATGAGTGTATAATGTGTGCATGTTGTTCTACGTCATGCCCAAGTTATTGGTGGAGCTCAGATAAGTATTTGGGTCCAGCAGCACTTTTACAAGCTCATAGATGGATAAGTGATAGTAGGGACGATTATAAAGAAGAACGATTGGACGAGCTTGATGATGCCTTTAAAGTATATAGCTGTCGTACTATCATGAATTGCGCAAAAGCATGCCCGAAAGGGCTTTCACCAGCAAAAGCTATTGCTGAAATAAAAAAGGAATTAGCTCTTAGGAAATAAACCTTCCTCCTAATTATTTATGAATGAAGAGTCCTCTCTCAACATACAATGATTACTTAGACAAAAATCTCATTAAGGTAGACGATCAACAAAGGTTAGCCATTCAAGAAATTGACACTTTCTTATCTGAATCATTAAATAAAGGTTCATCTATTTATCTAAGTTTAAAAAAAAGAAAAAAATTACCGAAAGGTGTTTATCTCTATGGTGAGGCGGGAGTAGGCAAAACCATGTTAATGGATATGTGTTTTAATTCTGTTAATGTTGTGAAAAAAAAACGAATACATTTCCAAGAATTTATGATTGATATTCATAATAGGCTTCATCAAAAAAGAAAGACCAGTAAAAACAGTGATCCTCTCTTGTCTGTCGGACAAGAAGTGGCTTCCGAGATAAAATTTCTCTGTTTTGATGAATTTCAAATTTACGATATTGCTGATGCATCTATTATTGAGAGATTGTTTACAATTCTATTTGAGGAAGGGACTATTATAATTTCAACATCAAATTTAAAACCTAATAAACTTTACGCTGATGGCTTGCATAGGGATAGGTTTATTCCGTTTATAAATTACTTGGAGAATGATTGCCTTGTTATTAATCTAAACAATGGAAAGGATTATAGAAAAAATAGAGTAATTGATGGTGAAACTTATTTTTCTCCACTTAATGATGCTTCAAATGAATCTATAAACGAGATGTTTAAAAAGTTCTCGAATGGATCTCCATACTCTGAAAAAACTTTATTTATCAAAGGTAGAGAATTAAAAATAGAGAGACAAGCTTTGGGTTGTGCAAGGTTTGAGTTTGAAGATTTATGCGGAAAGCCTCTTGGTGCAGAAGATTTTTTATCTATAGCGAAAGAGTTTGATATAATCTTTATTGAAAATATACCAAAAATGTCCCCTGAAAAAAGAAACGAAGCAAAGAGGTTTATATCTCTGATAGATGCTTTGTATGATAATAAAAATAAAGTATTTATAACAGCTGATGGCGAACCTGAAGAACTTTATGTAAAGGGTGATAGTAAATTTGAGTTCCAAAGGTGTATCTCAAGATTGCATGAGATGAGGTCTAAAGAATATTTATAATAACCATTTGGTTTTTATTAAAACCATTGCTAAAAGTATTTTGAATTTTTTTTAAAAGCACTAATGAGGAAGATAATGAGAAGAAATAAAATTGCTTTAATAGGCGGCGGACAGATTGGTGGAACTTTAGCTCATCTTGCGGGGTTAAAGGAGCTTGGCGATGTTGTCATTTTTGATATAGTTAAGGGAATACCCCAAGGTAAGGCCTTGGACTTAGCTGAATCTTCTCCTGTTAGTTCTTTTAATTCCAAAATGAAGGGGTCTAATAGTTACTCCGCTATCAAGGGTTCAGATGTAGTTATAGTTACTGCAGGAGTACCAAGAAAACCAGGTATGAGCAGAGATGATTTGCTGGCGATAAACCTCAAAGTAATGTCTGATGTTGGGCAAGGAATAAAAAAATATGCTCCTAATGCTTTTGTTATTTGTATAACGAACCCTCTAGATGCAATGGTTTGGGCTTTAAGAAAATTCTCTGGCCTTCCTGCAAAAAAGGTTGTTGGTATGGCCGGTGTTTTAGATAGTGCAAGATTTAGATATTTTCTCTCTGAAGAGTTTAATGTTTCTGTCGAAGATGTATCTGCCTTTGTTTTAGGTGGGCATGGTGATACGATGGTACCGCTTCCAAGATATTCTTCAGTTGCAGGAATACCTCTTCCAGATCTTGTTAAGATGAAATGGACTACACAATCTAGAATTAATGATATTATTCAAAGAACAAGAGATGGTGGCGCAGAAATTGTTGGTCTTCTTAAGACTGGTTCAGCTTTTTATGCTCCGGCTGCCTCTGCTATAGAGATGGCTGATTCTTATTTAAAAGATAAAAAAAGAGTACTTCCTTGCGCAGCAAACTTATCAGGCCAGTATGGTATTAAAGATCTTTATGTTGGTGTTCCAGCCGTTATAGGATCTGGCGGTGTTGAGAGAGTTGTTGAAATTTCTTTGAATGCTAAAGAAAAGAAAATGTTTAATGAATCTGTTTCTTCTGTTAGAAGCCTTCTTAGAGCATGCACTAAAATAGACAAAAGACTGACTACTAAAAAAAAATAATTAATTAATCTTTCAATAATGAGAAAAAAATGAATATTCATGAATATCAAGCCAAAGAACTATTAAAAAAATATAATGTTCCAACTGTGCCAGGTTTTTTGGCACTTGACCCCGATAGCGCTGTTTCAGCTGCTGAAAAGATTGGAGGAGATGTTTGGGTTGTTAAAGCTCAAATACATGCTGGGGGCAGGGGAAAAGGCGGCGGCGTAAAAGTTGTTAAATCTCTCGAAGAAGTTAAAAATAAATCAGAAGAAATATTAGGCATGAACTTAGTAACTCACCAAACTGGACCTAAGGGTCAAGAAGTAAGAAAGGTTTATATTGAAAAAGGAACAAATATTGTAGATGAGCTCTATCTATCTATTGTCGTTGATAGAGCAAATTCTAGAGTGAATTTTATTGCCTCTACCGAGGGTGGTATGGATATAGAGGAAGTAGCAGAGAACTCTCCAGAAAAAATATTGACTGTCGATATTAATCCTTCAATTGGTATTGACGAGAAAGATGTTATTTCTATTTCAAAAGCACTTGGGTTAGATGATGACTTATTGAGTAAGAGCGGTTCTTTATTAAAAAATCTTTATAATGCATTTGTAGAGACAGATATGAGCCTGCTTGAAATTAATCCATTGGTACTAACTGGAGATAAAGAACTTATTTGTTTAGATGCAAAAGTAAATTTTGATGATAACGCATTGTTCCGCCATCCCGAAATTGAGGATTTAAGGGATCCGGATGAAGAGGATCCAGCAGAATTAGCTGCAAATGAAATTGGACTAACTTATATTAAGTTAGACGGTAATATTGGTTGTCTAGTAAATGGCGCTGGTTTAGCAATGGCAACAATGGATATCATTAAACTTTATGGCGAAGAACCAGCTAATTTTCTTGATGTTGGTGGTTCTGCTACTAAAGATAAGGTAACTGAAGCTTTCAAGATAATTTTGTCTGATAAGAATGTTAAAGGTATTTTGGTAAATATTTTCGGTGGAATTATGAGGTGTGATGTTGTGGCAGAGGGCGTTCTTGATGCTGCGCGTGAGATTAACATATCAGTTCCACTTGTCGTTAGACTAGAAGGAACAAATGTAGATGAAGGTAAGAGAATAATTGAAGAATCTGATCTTACTGTTATTAGTGGCTCAGACTTAGATGATGCTGCTCAAAAAATTACCAAAGCAATTTCAGGAATAAAATAATGTCAGTATTAATAAATAAAGAAACTAAAGTAATTTGTCAGGGTATTACGGGTAGCCAAGGCACCTTTCATACCCAACAAGCTATAGACTATGGAACGAATATGGTCGGCGGCGTAACCCCTGGAAAAGGAGGTTCGATGCACCTTGATCTTCCTGTATTTAATAATGTTTCTGAAGCCGTGAATGATACGCAAGCAAACGTTTCAGTTATTTATGTTCCACCTCCATTTGCTGCAGCTGCAATAATGGAAGCAATTGATGCAGGTATTGAATTAGTGGTATGCATTACAGAAGGAATTCCAGTTATGGATATGGTTAAAGTGAAAGAGGCTTTAATCAATTCAAATACCCGTTTAATAGGACCAAATTGCCCAGGAATTATTACCCCTGGAGAATGTAAAATTGGTATTATGCCCGGGCATATTCATCAAAAGGGTAATGTAGGTATTGTTTCTAGATCTGGGACTTTAACCTATGAGGCTGTAGGTCAAACTACAGCTTGTGGATTAGGACAATCAACATGTATAGGCATAGGTGGTGATCCTGTTAATGGGACTAACTTTATTGACTGTCTTGATTTATTTTTAAATGACGAAGAGACCGAATCCATTATTATGATTGGTGAAATTGGTGGATCTGCAGAAGAAGAGGCAGCTGATTTTTTAATGTCTTCTTCAATAAAAAAGCCTGTTGTTGGATTTATTGCTGGTTTAACAGCACCTCCTGGAAGAAGAATGGGCCATGCTGGGGCAATTATCTCTGGTGGTAAAGGCGGTGCGGAGGATAAGATTGCTGCTCTAGAAAAAGCGGGTGTCACTCTTGCTGATTCACCAGCTTCTTTAGGGAAAACATTACTTAAGGTATTAGGGGATTAAAAATGTCAGAAAAATATGATTTAGCCGTTATCGGATCAGGACCTGGTGGATATGTTTGTGCGATTAGAGCAGCGCAATTAGGCCTTAATGTTATTTGTATTGATAAAAGAGGAGCTCATGGAGGAACATGTTTAAATGTAGGGTGTATTCCATCTAAAGCTCTCTTACATGCTTCTGAGGTTTTTCACGAAACTAAAAATGCCTCATCTATGGGTATAAATGTTGATAATGTCTCTCTTAATTTAGAAGATATGATGAGTTATAAAGACGAGGGGATAGATGGGAACGTTAAAGGAATAGAATTTCTTTTTAAAAAAAATAAGGTTACAGGTATTTTTGCTGAAGCTAAAATTTTATCATCTAGCCAAATTAATTTAAAACTACCTGACGGATCTGAAAAAGTTATTGAATCTGATAATATTGTAATTGCAACTGGTTCATCTTCAGCCTCATTATCTGGTATTGAGGTTAATGAAAATAATATTGTATCTTCAACGGGCGCTCTTTCTTTAAAAAATGTCCCGAATCGTATGATTATTATTGGCGGAGGATATATTGGTCTTGAGCTTGGTTCTGTATGGAGTAGATTGGGTTCAGATGTAACAGTTATTGAATATTTAGATAGAATAGCCCCTGGTCTGGATGGCGAGTTATCCGTTCAATTTGAAAAAATATTAAAGAAACAGGGCATTAATTTTATTCTTGGTAGTAAAGTTACTGGTACAAATGAGAGCGCTGAGGGTGTCGAGGTGAA
This sequence comes from Rhodobiaceae bacterium, assembly GCA_002704345.1. Classification (GTDB taxonomy): domain Bacteria; phylum Pseudomonadota; class Alphaproteobacteria; order MED-G09; family MED-G09; genus MED-G09. Next base: position 19,016 of record PAGD01000006.1, read on the forward strand.
TATTGAAAATGTATCAACGTCTGAAGCTTCTTCCATAAGTACTGATGTTGTTTTAGTTTCAACTGGCAGAGTGCCAAATACAAGTGGACTTTTTGATGACTCTCTAGGAGTTCAATTAAATGAAAAAGGTTTTATAAAAACTGACAAAAATTATCGTACCGATGTTAGTGGTATCTGGGCTATTGGCGATGTTATCGAGGGGCCTATGTTAGCTCATAAAGCTGAAGAAGAAGGTGTAGCGGTTGCAGAATTAATTAAAGGTAAACCTGGGCATGTTAATTATGGAATTATTCCAAGTGTTGTGTATACAAATCCAGAAGTTGCATCTGTTGGAATGACAGAAGAAGAACTCAAGAATAAATCTATTTCTTATAAAGTTGGTAAGTTTCCATTTTTAGCAAATGGACGCGCAAAGGTTAATAAGATGACCGATGGCTTTGTAAAGATTCTTTCATCGGATGATACTGACCAGATCTTAGGTGTTCATATATTGGGTGCACATGCGGGTACAATGATTGCTGAAGCGGCCGTTGCGATGGAGTTTGAGGCAACTTCTGAGGATTTAGCCCATATATGTCACGCTCACCCGACCTTGTCAGAGGCTGTTAAAGAGGCTGCCCTTGCAATTGATGATAGAGCACTGCATATGTAGTTAAATCTCATCTTTAGAGTGAGGATGAGACTTATCATAGATATCTAAAAGAGATTTTTCATCTAGTTTGGTATAAATTTGAGTACTTGAAAGGCTACTGTGGCCTAATAACTCTTGTATTGTTCTTATATCAGCTCCACCTCTTAATATGTGCGAGGCAAAACTGTGTCTAAGCGAATGGGGAGTTGAAAACATCGGGTAATTACCTTCAAAATTTTCGATATAATTTTTCATGCTTCTCTGTATATCTCTTGCTGTTAATTTTTTCTTTTGCCCTTTTATTGACTTAACAAACAGAGGGTCTTCATTTGATAAATTAAATCCATCAATTGAACTCGAGCAACTTTCTAGATAATTTTTAATTTTTTCATTAACAATATCAAGGACAACTATAAAGCGTTCTTTGTCACCCTTTCCTTTAATTTTTGTAAACTCTTTAAGAGGGAAATCATTAATTTTAAATTGTAGCAATTCAGAAATTCTTAAACCAGATGAATATAAGAAATAAAAAATTGATAGATCTCTTCTATGTTGCCAAGTATTGAATTTAGTATCGTAATTTAATCCTTGTTTATCTGGATCCAAAGAATCTAAAAAATTAAGTATTTCATTCTCTTCAAAAACTTTATTATCAGTTCTTTGTTTGAACCTAGAGGTTTCTATTTTTCTTATACTATGACTTTCCCAATTATTATTTTTTATTAAAAAATTAATAAATGTCCTTAAGACGGAAGTACATCTTGCCACGCTCCTTGCTGATTTTTCATTACTAACACTATGTAGTTTAATGCAGCTATTTCTTCTTAACCTCTCAATCTTATGATTAAGATTTTTATATTTTTTAAGTTTATTAGTTAATTCCAATCCTGATTTTATCTGCCCAGTGAAAATTTTATCTAAATCATCTAAAAGGATTCGTGTTTCTTTTTTTTCAAAAAAATTTTTATCCTGCTCTAAAATTCTCTTTGGCTTTTTAGACAAGAAGGAATATTGACTATTTAAAAATTTTTCATTCAAGTCTGTCGTAAGATGATTTTTTATAGGCTTCTTATAATATGATAAATATGAGTTTAGAGTAATTTTATCTAATTGCTNTATATCTTTAAGCCTTACGCTGTGGCCTAAGTAATTTTCTAAATATTCTATAAAATGTGCAATCGTTCTAGCGTATTCTCTTATTGTTANAGGACTCCTTCCTTTTTGGAAAATATTTTCTATAAAAGAGTTGCACTGAGAGTAGAGGTCATCGGCAGCAGACGAAAATTTAATTGATTTTGGAATTAAATTTTTAATTTCTTTCATTATATTAAAGTATTTTTTGTCCTGTTTTTTCCCAGTCATCCAAAAAAGCTTTGAGACCTTTATCTGTTAGTGAGTGCTGCGCTAATTCGTTTAAAACAGAAGGCGGAAGTGTTGATATATCGGCACCAACAACTGCAGCTCTTTTTACATGTTCAGCAGATCGAATGGATGCAGCTAATATTTCAGTATTTAAGTTAGGATAGTTATCATAGATTGTCCTTATATCTCTAATTAGATCCATACCATCTTCTCCTATATCATCTAAACGTCCTATAAACGGTGAGATAAAGGTTGCGCCTGCTTTTGCAGCTAATAAAGCTTGTTGAGCAGAAAAACATAAAGTTACATTTATCATTATATTTTTATCAGAAAGTGTTTTGCACGCCTCTAGGCCATCCCAAGTTAAAGGAACTTTTACAGCCACATTCTTGGCAATTTTACTNAGAATTAAACCTTCTTCTACCATAAGTNTTGCATCTGTTGCTGTTACTTCTGCACTTACCGGGCCTGGAACAATTTCACAAATTTCTCTAATAACCTCCTTAAAATCTTTTCCAGATTTTGCAATTATTGAGGGGTTGGTCGTTACACCATCAACCATTCCACTTAATGTAAATTTTTTTATTGCTTGAATATCTACGCTATCTATAAAAAATTTCATTTTAATTCTTCCTCTTGTTTGTTGCGACTCAATAGAATTGCATGCAAGTGTAGCATATTTTATGTAAAGTGAATTTGATAAGATGAAAAAAGTTTCTGTTCTATTAGCAATGAATACTCCTAAGGCCTATGACTACTCTATCTCTGATAGTCTCGANGTTAAGCTTGGTGACTTTGTCAAAGTTCCTTTCCGAAATAGAGAGATTATGGGAATTATATGGGATAAATCTCTAGANGGTATTGAAGAGTCAAAGCTTAAAGAAGTTATAGAATATTATCCGACTTATAAGTTATCAAATAATGTTATTAATTTTATAAAGTTTTTTAGTCGATATAATTATACTTTTTTAGGCAGGGTTCTAAAACTTTTTATTCCACATTCATATTTAATTGAAAAAAATAAGACCTTATTAAAATATAAGNTTAACAACGAAAATACTAATAAAATTACTAAAACTAAGGCTAGAAAATNTGTTTTAAGCCTCTTTGAAGTTGGAAATAAAATTTTATCGTCTTCAGAGATTATTGAAAAAGCCAATGTATCATATTCAGTCATTAAGAAGTTAATTGAAGAGAATATTTTAATAGAAGCCAGTGCTAAAGACCTTGAAAATTTAACTAAACTGATTCCAAAAAAGCTCGATCTTAATAAAGATCAGTATTCTGCTGCAGAAAGTATTATCAAGTCTATTAACGNCAATACTTTTGAAAGATTTTTAATTGATGGAGTCACGGGCTCTGGCAAAACTGAAGTTTACTTTGAGGCAATTGAAAAGGCCCTAGAGGAAAATAAACAGTCGTTGATTTTNCTTCCTGAAATTTCATTAACCGAGACGTTATTTGACAGAATAAGACGTAGATTTGGTCTTGAGCCATCTATGTGGCATTCAGATCTCTCTAAAAAAAAGAGAAGAGAGATTTGGCAGAATGTTTATAACGGTAATTCAAAATTAATTATAGGGGCAAGGTCCTCTTTATTTTTACCATTTAAAAATCTTGGATTAATAATAATTGATGAAGAGCACGATCATTCTTATAANCAACAAGAAGGGGTTATTTATCATGCTCGAGATATGGCAATATCTCTTGCATCTTTTGAAAAAATTCCAGTTGTTATGGTTTCCGCAACTCCATCCCTAGAAACAGTCCTGAACATTCAGGAGGGTAAGTATAAGAAACTACTTCTGCCTGAACGNATTGGAAATGCAGTACTCCCAGTGATAGATTTTATTGATATGAGGGATGAGGAGTATGTTAAAAACCAGTGGCTTTCTGAAAAGCTTAAGCTTGAAATTGAAGAGACTCTCTCAAGAGGAGAACAGTCATTGATTTTTTTAAATAGAAGAGGTTANGCTCCAATAACTTTATGTAAGAGTTGTGGGCACCGATTGGAATGCCCCAAGTGTGATTCTTATTTAGTTGAACATAAATTTAATCCAAAGCTTATTTGTCATCAATGTGGTTTCACTATTAAACCAATTAGCTCTTGCCCAGAGTGTGAATCTGAGAATAGCTTAATTGCTTACGGTCCTGGAATTGAAAGAATTACTGATGAAGTTTTAATAGCCTTCCCGTCTGCAAGGATTGCAACTCTTTCATCTGATAACTCGAAAGATAGTCANAAGATTCTTAAAGATATGAAAAAAGGTTCGATAGATATTCTTATTGGAACGCAAATAATTTCGAAAGGGCATCATTTTCCTTTACTTACTTGCGTTGGTGTCATTGATGCTGATTTAGGTATGGCAAATGGTGACCTAAGGGCAGCAGAGCGAACTTATCAGCTTCTTCACCAAGTATCTGGAAGGACAGGAAGAGAAAAGAGACCAGGTAAGGCATTTCTTCAAACCTACTTCCCTACACACCCAGTTATAAAATCTTTAGTGGAGGGAAAAAAAGAAAAGTTTCAAGAAGCAGAGTTAAAAACAAGAGAAAATAATAATCTTCCCCCTTATGGAAGGTTAGCTTCAATTATTTTGTCAGACACTAATTCATTCAAACTTATTGAATTTTGTAATAAATTAAAAAAATCTATTCCAAACTCAGATGAAGTAATTGTATTAGGACCTGTTCCCGCTCCAATGACAAAGGTTAGAGGTAGGACTCGCTATAGATTTTTATTAAAGTCAGGTAAAGAGACAAATATCCAGAAGTATTTAGATTTTTGGATGAATAATTTAAAGAAACCAAGCTCTATTAGGCTAACTGTTGATATAGACCCATATTATTTTTTATAAGAGAATCGCTTTCATATATTGCATGGATTAGAAGCTTGTGTTACCACCATCTATGAAAGATTTTATAAATTTCTTTTGGAGACATTAGATAATAATTATCATTATTTTTCAATAACTTATAAATATCAGGTTATCTTTTATGGATCAATCAACAGAAGATTATGTAGTAGGTTTACCAGGTCGGTATGCATTGTCTCTTTTTGAGCTAGCTCAAGAAGAAGATAAAAAAGACTTCATAGAAGAAATTGATCAAGAATTGCTGACTATTGGAAGNGTTATTAAAAAAAATAATGATTTAAATGTTTTGATTAAGAGCCCAATTTTTTCATCCGATGAACAACTTTCTTTAATGAATGAGATTTTGGAAAAGTTAGGTGTAAACTCTTTAATTAATAATTTTATTGGTGTCCTATGTGAAAATAGGAGATTGTCCTTATTGCCAGAAATTATTAAAGCGTTTCATGCTCACTTATTAAAAATAAATAAGAAAGCAACTGCACGATTAATAACCGCCAAACCAATTAGCGATAAACAAAAAGATGAAATCAAAAAAATTCTATCTGACCATTTTGAGCTTGAGGTTGATGTCAAGGTCGAAGTTGACGAAGAAATTTTAGGCGGTCTTATAGTTCAGATGGGAAGTAAGATGATTGATAGTTCTCTGCTTACCCGTCTTAAATCAATTAAAAATGTTATGAATGAGGCTTAAGTAATGGATATACAACCTGCAGAAATATCAGCAATTTTAAAGAAGAAAGTCAAAGAATTTGGCAAAGAGGCCGAAGTTTCAGAGATAGGACAAGTCTTATCCGTTGGCGATGGTATCGCTAGGATTTANGGCTTAGATAATGTNGAAGCTGGCGAAATGGTCGAGTTTCCTGGAAACATCAAAGGCATGGCATTAAATCTTGAAGAGGATAATGTTGGTGTTGTTATTTTTGGAGATGACTCATCTATTAAAGAGGGTGATACTGTAAAAAGAACTGGCTCAATTGTTGAGGTTCCTGTTGGTAAGGGTCTTTTAGGAAGGGTTGTTGACTCGTTAGGTAATCCTATTGATGGAAAAGGNCCAATAGAATCCTCTGANAAAAGACGTGTTGATGTAAAAGCGCCTGGTATNATACCAAGGAAGTCTGTTAGTGAACCAATGCAAACTGGATTAAAGGCAATTGACTCATTAATTCCTATTGGGAGGGGTCAAAGAGAACTTATAATCGGAGACAGGCAAACTGGAAAGACTGCGGTAGCCATTGATACTATTCTTAACCAGAAAGAAATTAATGCNTCCGGTGATGAAAATGAAAAACTTTATTGTATATATGTTGCTATAGGTCAAAAAAGATCTTCAGTTGCACAAATTGTTAAAACTCTTGAAGAAAATGGTGCTCTTGAATATTCAATTGTTGTAGCTGCAACAGCTTCCGAGCCAGCTCCTCTTCANTTCTTNGCTCCATTTACTGGTTGCGCAATGGGAGAGTTTTTTAGAGATAATTCTATGCATGCATTAGTTGTTTATGATGATTTATCAAAACAAGCAGTTGCTTACAGACAAATGTCTCTTCTTTTAAGAAGACCTCCTGGACGAGAAGCATATCCAGGAGATGTTTTCTATTTACACTCACGATTATTAGAGAGAGCTGCAAAACTGAATGACGATAANGGAGGTGGTTCTTTAACAGCTCTTCCAATTATTGAGACTCAAGCAAATGATGTGTCAGCTTATATACCAACTAATGTAATATCTATAACTGACGGCCAGATTTTTCTTGAAACAGATTTATTTTTCCAAGGTATAAGGCCGGCCGTAAACGTTGGGCTTTCCGTTTCAAGAGTTGGATCATCAGCACAAACAAAGGCAATGAAAAAAGTTGCCGGGTCNATTAAGGGAGAGCTTGCTCAGTATAGAGAAATGGCTGCTTTTTCGCAGTTTGGATCTGACTTAGATGCNTCGACACAAAAACTTCTTGCAAGNGGCGAGCGATTAACAGAGCTTTTAAAACAAGGTCAATTTTCTCCTTTATCTTCTGAGGAGCAGGTGGTTCTCCTTTACGCTGGGGTAAATGGTTTTATGGATAATATTGAAACAAATCAAATTAGTGAATTTGAAGTTCAGCTCCTTAGTACTATTAAAAAGGATTATATGAATATTCTTGATGATATTAAATCCACTAATGCTTTAANCGAAGAGAATGAAAATCTTTTAAAAGAAACATTAGAAACTTTTTTAGAGAACTTTAAAAAAAATAGTTAATCAATCATGGCTAATTTAAAAGAACTTAGAAATAGAATATCGAGTGTTACTTCAACTCAAAAAATTACCCGGGCCATGCAAATGGTTGCCGCTTCTAAATTGAGAAAAGCTCAGGACGCAGTTGAGTCAACCAGACCTTACTCTGACAAACTTTCGACCGTGGTTGGAAATTTGTCTAAAGAAATGGAGGGTGACGATAATGCTCCAAAACTTTTAGTTGGAAATGGAAAATCTCAGAGATATTTATTGGTTGTAGCTACATCAGAAAGAGGTCTTTGTGGTGGTTTTAATTCCTCCATTACAAGGCTAGCATCTCAAAGTGCCCGTAAATTAATTAAAGAAGGTAAAGATGTAAAATTTATTTGCATTGGGAAAAAAGGNAAAGCAGCTTTAAATAGGGAGTTTGGTAAGAATATTATTGANTTTTTTGATTTTTCAGAGGTTCGTAATCTTGGTTTTTCTGAAGGAGATTCGGTGGCTAAGAAAATTATTTCCCTTTTTGGCGATGATAGCTTCGATATCTGCCAGCTTTATTACTCAAAATTTGAGTCAGTTCTTACACAAATACCAACTGAGCAAACAATTATTCCGTTTGGTATAAACTCTGATACTGAGGCTGATGAAGATAATAGTAATCAGGAAGCATGTTATGAGTATGAACCAGATGAGATGGATATTTTAAAAGATTTATTACCAAAAAATTTATCAATTCAAGTCTTTAGGGCACTTCTTGAAAATTTTGCTAGTGAGCAGGGTGCTAGAATGAGCGCAATGGATAACGCAACAAGAAATGCTAGTGAAATGATTGATAAATTAAAAATAACATATAATAGATCAAGGCAAGCGACTATAACTTCTGAACTGATAGAAATTATTTCAGGTGCAGAAGCTCTTTAAAAAAATTAGAAACGAGGAAAATTATGAGTGAAATTAATCAAGGAAAAGTTATTCAAGTAATGGGTGCGGTAGTTGACGTTGAATTTGAAAATAATTTGCCAGCTATTCTTGAGGCTCTTGAAATTGAAACGGATGGAAGGCGTCTNGTTTTAGAGGTTGCTCAGCATTTAGGTGAAGATGCAGTAAGAACTATAGCTATGGATACAACAGAGGGTCTTGAGAGAGGTCATTCTGTAAAATCAACAGGACAAGCAATATCAGTACCAGTGGGCGACGAAACTCTAGGTAGAATAATGAATGTAATTGGAGAGCCTGTAGATGAGAGGGGTCCAATAAAAACAAAAGCAGTTAGAGGAATTCATCAGCCTGCTCCAGAATTTATCGAGCAATCAACTGAAAGTGAAATGCTTGAAACAGGTATTAAGGTTGTAGATCTTTTATGTCCATATTCAAAGGGCGGAAAAATTGGTTTATTTGGTGGTGCCGGTGTTGGTAAAACCGTTCTTATAATGGAGTTAATAAATAATATTGCTAAAGCACATGGTGGATATTCTGTATTTGCAGGTGTTGGAGAAAGAACCCGTGAAGGGAATGACTTATATTGGGAAATGATTGAGTCAGGCGTTAATAAAGAGGGCGGTGGAGATGGTTCGAAGTGCTCACTTGTTTATGGTCANATGAATGAACCCCCAGGTGCCCGTGCCCGAGTTGCTCTATCTGGTCTTACTGTTGCCGAACACTTTAGAGAGGAAGGTCAGGATGTACTTTTCTTTGTGGATAATATTTTCAGATTTACTCAGGCTGGATCAGAAGTTTCTGCGTTATTAGGTCGTATACCCTCAGCTGTTGGNTATCAACCTACGTTAGCTACAGATATGGGTTCTATGCAAGAGAGNATTACCTCAACAAACAAAGGTTCAATTACATCTGTTCAAGCGATTTATGTTCCTGCTGATGATTTAACAGATCCAGCTCCAGCCGCATCATTTGCTCACCTTGATGCCACAACAGTNTTATCTCGAGCTATATCTGAAAAAGGTATTTATCCAGCAGTTGATCCTCTAGATTCTACTAGTAGAATTCTTGAGCCAGGTATAATCGGAGAAGAGCATTATAATGTTGCTAGAAATGTTCAAGAAATTCTTCAAAAATATAAAGCACTACAAGATATTATTGCTATTCTTGGTATGGACGAATTAAGTGAAGAAGATAAGTTAAGTGTTTCAAGGGCTAGAAAAATTGAGAGATTTTTCTCTCAACCTTTCCACGTTGCTGAAATATTTACTGGTTCACCAGGAATTTTAGTCAATCTTGAAGATACAATTAAAGGATTTAAGGGCCTTTGTGCAGGCGATTATGATCACTTACCTGAGGCTGCTTTTTATATGGTTGGCACTATAGAGGATGCTATAGCAAAGGCTGAAAAGCTTGCATCTGAAGAATAAATATTATGGATACAAAAATAAATTTTGATTTTGTCTCACCTGAGGAGTCAATTGTTTCTTCCGAGGTCGATATGGTACTTATTCCTGCGATAGAGGGTGATGCAGGAATTTTGCCTAATCACGCTCCGTATATGACTATACTTAGACAAGGTATCGTTGAGGTAACTTTTGAAAAAGATAATATTAAACAATATTTTGTTGAGGGTGGTTTTGCAGATGTCACTCCTCAGAAAATAACCATCCTTGCTGAAAGCTCNATAAATNTAACTGATATTGATGACACAGCATTAATAGAAAAATTAAAGCAAATTGATGAAAATATATTAAATGCAAATGAGTCCGATAAGGAACTTTTGATCGAAAGAAAGGCTATAATAGAAAATTTTAGCTAATTTTGTATTCTTCTATCTTTTCTAAAAAAATCTCTACTAATTTTTCATACAAGGGTTTTTTAAAGTCTACTACTAAGTTAGGCATAGTCTTTAAATCACGCCAGCACCATTCATCAAATTCAGGCGTATGATTATCTAAATTAAATTCTTCGTCACTGCCATTAAATTCCATTAAAAACCATTTTTGTTTTTGACCCCTGAAACCTTTTAAGACTTTTCCAATTAATTCATTTGGTAGTTTGTATTCTAGCCAATCTTCAGACTCAAATAATANCTTTGCTGATTTACTTCCCGTCTCTTCNTCCAGCTCNCTAAAGGCTGCTTCTATTGGCNTCTCTCCATTATCAATACCACCTTGTGGCATTTGCCATAATTTTTTTTCTCCAAATCTTACTCCTGGCCCTAATTTCCTTTTACCCGTCCAAACAAAACCATCTTTTCTTATTAATATTATTCCAACTGCTTTTCGTATNTTTAGATTGTTAATTTCATGATTTTGACTTTTCATTTAATTAATCCTTTTGGTAATAATTATTCGTTTATTTAAATCTGTTAAAATCTTTATAGCTTCAACTAATTGAGTATCTTTATTCTCGTCTTTTGGTATGTAAGCTGATGAACCTGATTTATCTTTTACGTCTTCCTTATTTTTAATATGTTGATTTAATTGAGTTTCCCCTATTTGGATAATATCTGAATTTGAATCATTTTCTTTGTTCTGATTTAAGATAAAATCTGGAGTAATTCCCTTTGCCTGTATTGATTTACCAGATGGAGTATAGTACTCGGCTGTAGTTAATTTAACAGCTCCATATTTTTCTTTTTGAGAAAAGAAAAGTTTATTTTTTGTTAATGGAAATAATGTTTGGACTGATCCTTTTCCAAAAGTTTGAGTTCCTAAAATAATTGCCCTATTATTATCTTGTAATGCTCCAGCAACTATTTCTGANGCAGATGCCGATCCTCCGTTAACTAGAACAATAAGAGGCTTACCGGAGATTAAATCACCTCTTCTTGCCCCATATTCATTAATTGTTTTTTCAAACCTTGGTCTTTTTGTTGATACAATAAGCCCATCATTAATAAAAATATTTGAAACCTCTATTGCTTGACTTAATAAACCACCNGGGTTTCTCCTTAAGTCNAGAATATAGCTTTCAATATTTTCTAAGGGATTAAGNTCAAGTTTAATTATTTCATTGTAAAGTTTTTCTGCAGTTTTTTCATTAAAAGCTGAGACTCTAAGGTAGCCTATATTTTTATCTTTACCTTCAGTTTTAGCTAATATACCAGGTATCTTGATTATTTCTCTTATAATTGTGAGATCGAANCCTTCTTCAATCCCTTCCCGTGATATTGTAATTTCTAGACTAGTATTCTCTTTACCCCGCATAAGATCGACAGCCTCCGATAGATTTTTACCTAAAACAGCCTCTTTATTGATATGNGTAATATAATCACCTTCAATAATACCAGCTCTATAAGCGGGGGTTCCATCAATTGGTGAAATTACTTTTACCAAACCTCTTTCCATAGTGACTTCAATTCCAAGACCAGCAAATTCTCCCTTAGTATCGTTTTTTAATTCATCAAANTTTTTCGGGTTAAGGTAAATTGAATGTGGATCAAGCGATTGAAGCATACCATTGATAGCTGACTCAACTATTTCATCTTCATTTGTCTCATCAATGTATTCTTCTTTAACAAGCTCAATTATCGATTCTATAAGCTCTTTATTCTCTTGTGCTATTTCATTTCCTGCAAAAATTTTCGGTGATAAGTTGTTTATTACAAAAATAATTAAAGCTAATGAAAAAAATCTTTTTAGGTTATGCATTTGAATTAATTTTCCTTGGATTAGTCTTAGTTATTTAATTTATATAAAAAGAGACATAAATTCTAATTAATTTCTATGATAGGGGTGGTTTTTTATTATAGTTATTCCTCTATAAAGTTGTTCAAGTAACATCACTCTTAATAACATGTGAGGCCATGTTACCTTTCCAAATGAAATAAGTTTATCTGAATGATTTAAAGTTTCTTTTTCGAATCCGTCTGGACCACCTATGAAAAAGTCTATTTTACGTGAGTCCTGTAATTTATNTGANAATAGATCAGAGATTTCTAATGAATTAAATTGGTCGCCGGTCTCATCAAGGAAAATNTTATAGTTTTCCCCATTTAAATTTTTCTCAAAAAATTGACCTTCTTCTACTTTCCGCTCATTAACTNACTTTTTTTTTGAGATAAATCCCTCTTTAATTTGAAGATCATTTATACCTATATTTTTTCCTAATTTTAAAATTCTTTTCTTATAATCATTTTGTAATTCTTGGAGCGGGCCACTCTTGAGTTTACCTATAGAAATAATACCAAGATCCATNTTATATATTGGTTGAATTAATTTCTAATGATGGTGACCATAACTTCTCTAGATTATAAAAATCTCTGACTTCTTCGCGAAAGAGGTGAACTATTATATCACCTCCATCTATCAGGACCCAGTCACCTTTTTCAAGACCCTCAGCATTTATACTTTTTAGTCCATATTCCTTTAAATTAGTAACAATCCTCTGTGCTAAAGAAGAGACGTGTCTACTCGANGTTCCAGTTGCAATAACTAAATGATCAGCAATATCTGATTTCCCCTCTAATGGTATAGAGGTAATATCTTTTGCTTTATTATCATCTAAGTTCGATATGATATCTTTAAGTAGTTTTTTACTCACATTTCTCTCCTAATCCTAGTTGAGGAGATATCATTCATCGGTCCATTAATAAAGGTAAAACATGGCGTTTCTGTATTAATTAGATCTTTAGAGTTCTCCATANCAATCTTTTTNGCATTTTTTTTGAGTTTTTTTTCTACATCTATAATAGGATTTGTTGCTCTTGGATAAATTGCCATAGGAATTTTTTTAATAAATTCTTTCCAATTTTTCCACTCTTCAATTTGCGCTGCATTATCAGATCCCATTATCCAAATGAACTTTACAGTTGGATAGGATTCTTGAAAAATAGACACTGTATCAAATGAATATTGCGTGTTTATTGTTTTTTCGATATCAGTCACAATAAAATTTGAAGATAGGGCAGTATTCTTTGCACTTTCCATTCTTTTACTTAGGGGCATAAGTGAATTTCTGTCTTTTAGAGGATTGTGAGGTGATACTAACCAAATAACTAAATCTAATCCTAGTGATTTATAGGCTTCATTAGCAACCTGATAATGCCATTCATGAGCTGGGTTAAAAGCCCCGCCAAAAAGACCAACCTTTGAGTCCTCAGGTAAAATAATCATTTCTGATAATACTTTTGACATTAAGACCTTATTTGCCCTGATCCACGAACGATATATTTAAAAGTGGTTAGTTGTTCAACACCGACTGGTCCCCTAGCATGAAACCTACCTGTTGCTATACCAATCTCGGCGCCCATACCAAATTCTCCACCATCAGCAAATTGTGTGGATGTATTATGCATGACTATCGCACTATCAATTTCATTCAAGAAGATTTCGGCTGTTTCAGTATTCTCAGTTATTATTGAATCTGTATGGTTTGTTGAATGCTTATTAATATGACTAATAGCTCCATTAATTCCTTCAACTATTTTGATGCTGATAATTGCATCTAGGTATTCGGTATCCCAATCAGATTGATTGGCAGGAATTATATCTTCGACAATATTTATACTCTTTTCACAACCCCTTACTTCACAACCAGAACTTTTTAGAGCTTTGTTAAGTTTAGGAAGAAGATATGCTGCCTTTTCTGCATCCACTAGAAGTGTTTCAGCTGCACCACATATACCGGTTCTTCTCATTTTAGCATTTATGGTTATATCTATAGCTTTTTCAATATCTGCATCTTTATCAATATATAAATGACAGATTCCTTCTAAATGTCCAAAAACAGGGACTTTAGCTTCATTTTGAACTCGTTCTACTAAACTTTTTCCACCCCGTGGAACCACAACATCTATTGTGCTTTCTAATCCAGACAGAAGATAGCCTACTGCGCTTCTATCAATAGTAGGAATAATCTGAATTGAAAATTCTGGAAGACCAGCTTTAATTAAACCTTCTTTTAAAAAATTATAAATTGAATTAGAAGAGTGATGACTTTCAGATCCACCTCTTAAGATAACTGCATTACCGGCTTTAATACATAATGCACCTGCATCAGCAGTTACATTTGGTCTACTTTCATAAATTACTCCAATAACACCAAGGGGTGTCCTTACTCTTTCAATATCTAAGCCATTCGGTCTTTGCCATTTAGCCATTTTTTGACCAACAGGATCTTCGAGGTCTGCTATTGACCTTAATCCATCCGACATTGATTTTATTCTATCGTCATTTAATATCAGCCTATCTAAAAATGATTGGGAGATATTATTTTCTTTAGCTTTCTCGATATCTTTGATATTAGCATCTAAAATAGCGCTTACATTCTGGTCAATATTATCAGCCATATGATGCAATGATTGATTTTTTTGCTCTGCTGAGGCCAAGGCTAATTTTTGAGATGATTTCCTAGCCTCTTTCCCCATTTCTAATAATATTTTTTTTATTTCTTCAGACATTTAACTCTCTTGTTCACCAGAATATACAAGATTATTTCTATGTATTATTTCTGGCTTATCTACATACCCAAGTATTATTTCGATTTCCTTGGATTTCTTTCCTATTATTTTATTTAGGTCTTCTGAGTTGTAGTTTGATAGACCTCTTGCAATTTCTATATTCTTATCATTGAAAATAACTAAAGTATCACCTTTGTCAAAGTTTCCATTTGCCTTTGTTACTCCTGCAGATAATAAGCTTTTTCCATCAAGGAGTGCTTTACTGGCACCTATATCAGCAAAAATTTCTCCACTTGGTTTTAATTGGCCGGATAACCAAACTTTTAGAGAATTTTTTGACGACTTTTCAGGCTTAAACCATGTACAATTGACACCTCTTTCAATCGACATTAGAGGATTTTTATTATTACCTGAGGCTATGATCATATTACTCCCAACCGACATACAAATTTTTGCTGCCTCAAGTTTTGTTATCATTCCACCACTACCTAACTCACTAGCATCTCCGGCCATTGATATTATTTCATCATTTAAATCGCTTACTTCTTTTATAAGGTGACTTTCTTCTTTTTTTGGATCCTTAGAATACAAGCCGTCAACGTTTGATAGTAGAACAAGACAATCAGCTGAGAGCATTCCTGCTACTCTTGCAGCCAATCTATCGTTATCACCATACCTTATTTCAGATGTTGCAACTGTATCGTTCTCATTAATTATAGGTATATAATTATTTTTTAATAATTCTTCAAATGTTGAACGGGCATTTAAATATCTTCTTCTATCCTCGGTATCATCTGCTGTTATTAAGATTTGTGCAATATTTAAGCCTCTTTTTTCAAGCGACTTTTTCCATCCATTTATTAGTTTTATTTGCCCTATAGACGATGCGGCCTGACTCTCAGATAAAGATAGATTTTTTTTATCTTTATTAATTTCATTACCAAGAGATACTGCTCCAGACGAAACAATGATTATTTCTTTATTTTGTTCTCGAAGTTTAAGTAGGTCGGTTGCAATAGAATCTAAAATTTTTTCATCTATATTTCCGTCTTTACTTGTCACAAGCGATGACCCAACTTTGATTATAATTCTTGATGCTTCAGATATATTATTTATGGTGACCATTTCTTTGTATCTTCTTTAGTTTTTTTTTCTTTAATAACATTTAATACTGTATTTAGAATTTCTTCTAGACCTTTATTTGCTACAGACGATATAGGAAATACTTTTTTACCTGTTTTATCTTCCAATAAATTAATTTTATCTTTTATGTCTTTTTCATTTAAACCGTCTATCTTAGAGAGGGCGATCACCTCTCTTTTTTGAGCTAATTCATCAGAATATGATTCAATCTCATATCGTACTGTCTTCCAATCTTCATATGGGTCTTCTGAGAATGAATCTATTAAGTGTACTAAAATACTGCATCTTTCAACATGTCCTAGAAATCTATCACCAAGCCCTTTACCATCGTGAGCACCTTCAATTAGGCCAGGTATATCCGCAATTGTTATTTCCTTTGACTTATGACTGGCAATTCCAAGAACAGGATTTAATGTTGTAAAAGGATAGTCTGCAACTTTAGGTTTTGCTGCACTTATTGATGAAATTAATGTCGATTTTCCAGCATTTGGCAATCCTATTAAACCAGCATCAGCAATTAATTTTAATCTTAGCCAAATCCATTTTTCTTCACCATTTAAACCTGCATTTGCTTTTCTTGGTGCTTGATTGTTTGGTCCTTTAAAATGACTATTTCCAAAACCACCATTCCCACCTTCAAGGATTAGAATTTCTTGATCAACCTCCCTTAAATCAGCAATAACAGTTTTATTATCCTCTTCTAATATAATTGTTCCTTTGGGAACATTAATTATTATATCCTGTCCGTTTCCTCCTGTTTTTTCGCTTCCTTTTCCATCCTCGCCATTTTTTGCATTAAAATGTTGCTTAAATCTAAAATCAATTAGTGTATTTAAGCCTTCGACGCACCTTATAATTGCATCTCCTCCTCTTCCACCATCACCACCATTTGGGCCACCAAATTCAATATACTTTTCACGACGAAAGCTAACGCAGCCGTTTCCGCCTTTTCCGGAGCTGATAAAAAGTTTTGCTTGGTCAAGAAATTTCATAACCTATCTCATAATTATTAAATCTATAAAATAAATAGAACTATGAACCGGTTAAATTAAATTTTAATTAGTTTTTTCAGTAATAGGGTCAACAGAAATAACTGGACCACCTGTTCTTAGTTTTTTAAAACTAACTGTACCCTCGATTAAAGAAAAAATTGTATGATCTTTTCCGAGACCAACATTTTTACCGGGTTGCCACTTAGTTCCTCGTTGACGAACAATTATATTTCCAGGAATAACACTTTCACCACCAAATTTTTTTACACCCAGCCTTCTTCCTGCTGAATCTCTTCCATTTCTTGATGAACCACCTGCTTTTTTATGCGCCATATCTTACTCCTCAGTCTTTTTTTTCTTAACAGACCTAGTTTTTGTATCAGTTTTTACTGTTTTCTTCGCTGCAGTAGTTTTCTTCGCTGCAGTTTTTTTCTTCGCAGGAGCCTTTTCCTTTTCAGGAGCTGTATCAGCTTTTGCTGCTGCTACTTTTTTGGTTTCTTTTTCTTTAATATCAACAATTTTTAGCGTTGTTAAGTGTTGCTGATGACCATTTTTTCTTCTGTAGTTATGTCTTCTTTTTTTCTTAAAGACGATAATTTTTTTGGCCCTAGTTTGTTCAATTACTTCAGCATTAACAACAGCACCTTGGATGATTGGATCACCAACAATTGGATCGCCCTCACCACCAATCATAAGTACTTCATTTAAATTAATTTTATCACCTGTTTCACCGATTAGTTTTTCAACTGAAATAACGTCATCTTTTGAAACTTTATATTGTTTTCCGCCACTGCGAATTACTGCGTACATTTTAAATATCCATTAATATACTGGAGAAGTAAAATTTCCCCTAGGGGCGCAAATATAACGTTGAGTGAGTAGGTGTCAAGCATATTATAGGTAAATTGTGGTTTATCTTATTTTATTTAAAACCATCATTCTTTGTATTGTTAATATGGGTAAAAATGATAGTAAAAACATTATTAAGTATATTTCATTAATTGATATACTTAGATAGTCTAAAAGACCTGCTAGCCACTCACCGATTATTCGAGAAAAGTGCCTAATGCTCATTAAAAATGCAAATTGTGTAGCTGCTATTGCCTTAATTGAAAGACCCATACACAGTGAAAGGCTTGCAGACATCACAAATGAACCCATTACGGATAATAATATCAATATTAAGGAGCCTATATATAAATTAGAAATTTGGCCGCTTAAAATAAATACTGAGATCATTGTCAGGGCAATTATAAGCTGGGATATTATGATAATTTTGTAGGGACTGTATTTATCCGATAAATAACCTCCGCCTATAGCTGAGAAAATTCCAATATATAGTCCAAGAGAACGTATTTTTGTTAAAATTTCATGATCCCAACCAGCAATATTTGTATATAGATTAGATATGCTAACATAATGCATTCCAAAAGAAATATTAGATACTAAGCAAAATAATATTAACATAAAAATTAGAGGAGTAACTGAGGTCTGATATAAGCCATATAATGCTTTTTTTAAATCTATGGCTTGTTCTTTTTTTGATAGCTTTGAAAAAGAAATCATTTTATCTGTAATATTTTCTTTCTGGAAGATTATAAAAAGAGAGCTTGCCAATAATGTAATTCCGAACAATTCAAAAGTTTGATTTAATCCATAATTTCTAATTAAGATTGAGCTTATAAGAGCAGAAATACTAACACCAAGGGTTCTTGCGCCCCACATAAAACCATTGCTTATACCCCTTTCATCTTTATCAAGTATGTCTATTGCGAGACCATCTGTTGCTACATCAAGAATTGATGTGCTGAGTATTATTAGAGATAATGATAATCCTATTAGTACTGGGGATAAATGTATTGAAATAAATTGAGATAAAAATAAAAAAATAAGACTCAATAGTATTAATGAACTCAATATCCAGGGTTTTCTTTTACCCATTTTTGATAATTGATATGAGTCGACAAATGGCCCAATGATAAATTTAAGTGTCCATGGTAAGGAGGCTATTGAGGTTATTATAGCAATATCACCTATAGAAAAGTCTTTAGATGCCAACCAATCTATTAAAGAAAAATAAATCAGGCCCTGGGGTACACCCTGAATAAAGTATAAAAAAGAAAGTCCAACACGTCTATTTAGACGGCTGTTAGAAAGAACCAAAGATCTACTCCATTGATGTTTCTTGTTTTTTTACTGCATCAGAAACTTCTCTATCAATTCCTAATGCAAAATCTGAGACATACGGGTTTGTTAGTCTTTCGTTTCCAAAAGTAGACATTGGACCATGGCCAGGTATAAATCTTATCTCATCACCTAGGGGCCATAATTCATTAACTATGGAATTAACCAATTGCTGATGATTTCCTCTCGGTAGGTCAGATCTCCCTATCGATCCTTGGAATAAGACATCACCAACAGCAGCTATCTTTGCTTCTTTATGAAAAAATATTACATGCCCAGGAGTATGACCAGGACAGTGACGAACACCAAATATTTGATTTCCTATTGTTACTTCATCACCACCCTCTAGGAATCTTGATGTCTCAAAAGACTCTGCAGGGGAAAAATTATATTTCTTTCCCTGTTCCTCAAGACTTTCAATTAAAAACATATCATCTTTATGAGGACCCTCTATTGGAACATTAAGTTTACGGGAAAGTTCAGCAGTTGCACCTGCATGATCTAAGTGCGCATGTGTAATAAGTATTTTTTCAATTTTTACATCATACTTATTTATTGCGGTAATTATTTGATCGATATCTCCGCCCGGATCAATTACAGCGCCTTTTTTAGTTTCTGTGCACCATAAGATAGAACAGTTCTGTTGGAACGGAGTAACCGGTATAACAAAGGCGTGTACAGCAAGTTCTTTTTCTTCAGTCATGATTCTATTGTATATCCTTAGAGACTTATTTAGCCAATCACTTCTTTTAAAAAGTCTTGCATTGCTTTCCATGAACGTCTATCTGCATCTGGATTATATGCCATTCCCATTTCTGGCGAATTTGCCTCTTTATTTGTAAATGCATGAGAAGTTGATCCATAAGCATGAATTTGCCAATCAGCCTTAGACTCTGTGAGTTCATTTGCAAGCCCATTAACATCTTCGTGTGGAACCATAGGATCATCATTGCCATGTAAAACAAGAACTTTTGTATTTATGATGTTCCCGTCAGTATTTCCAGGCTTATTAAAAATACCATGGAAAGAAACTACACCAGCTATATCAGAGCCTATTCTTGCAACATCCAGAACGCAAAGGCCTCCAAAACAGAAACCAATACTTGCAATTTTAGAATTATCTACTCCAGCTTCTGATTTTACTGCATCGATTGCTGATAGCATTCTTTTTTGAAGTTTTGATCTATCAGAAAGAACACTATTCATTAATTCTATATTTTCTTCTGGTGAGCTTCCAGTTTTCCCTTCTCCATACATATCTACAGCAAATCCAGAATAGCCCAAGTTATTCATCGACTTTGCTTTGTCGAGTGTAAACTGATCTCTACCTGCATAAGTTGGTACAACTAAAACAACGGGAGCATTCGCATTGCTCTCATGAGGAAAGAAAATACCTTCTAGGCGAGTATCATCATCAAAATAATCAATAACTTTTCCCATTCATAACTCCTATTATTCTGGCATATTTCCGGAAACAACTGACATTGCATTATCAACTCTTATTTGAGCTCCATTTACAAATTTAGATTCATCTGAGGCAAGATATAATGCAGCATTTGCAATATCTAGAGGTTCACCAACCTTATTACTTTCTACTGGAGCCTCTTGGACAACAGGTGAGGCTCCAAATTTTTCTTCCATAAGTGCAGGAACGCTTGCAACCATTGGAGTTGCTATTCCGGATGGATGAATTGTATTACAACGAACACCATTTTTTGCTAGACCACAGTGCACTGCGACAGCCCTACTATAGGCTTCAATTGCACCCTTGGCTGCACAATAAGCAGCAACATATGACTCTCCTTGAACTGAAGCGATTGAACACATATTTACTATTGATCCACCACCTGTTTTAGCCATCACTGGTATAACATATTTACATCCAAAAAAAGTACTATCCATGTGAACTGACATAGTGAATCTGTATTCTTCAGTTGTTTGATTTTCAGGATTACCAGGTTTAACTATACCAGCATTATTTACAAGTATATCAATACGGCCATATTTTTCTTCTGTTTCATTTATGATTTCTACCCATCGATCTTCATCAGTAACATCATGTTTAAAAAAAGTTCCACCTAATTTATCTGCTAAGGCTTGACCCTCTTTTTCTGCGATATCAGTTAAAACTACTTTAGCTCCTTCTGAGGCAAAAAGTTCAGCATCAGCTGCACCTAAACCCATAGCTGCACCTGTTATAATCGCTACTTTTCCTTCTAGTCTTCCTGTCATATTCTTTCTCCCTATATATTTTAATTATTGACCATACATTTCTTCTTGTGTCGGCAATCGATTCAGTTGAATACCGCCACTTACTCGAATTAAATCTCCAGTAGTAAAGCAATCATCTGATGCCATCCATACTGCAGTATTAGCAACATCTTGAACATTCGCAAGTCTTCCAAGTGGAGACTCTTTTGTCATTGCTTTTATTGGCCCGTCCATATCAAACAAAGCTCCTGTCATAGGAGTATCTACTAGACCTGGAGACAATGAATTAATCTTAAGACCTTTATGTTGGTATTCTTTTGCAGCTATCTGAACAATTTTATCAGTTGCTGCTTTAGTTCCGACATAGGCGGAAAGACCAACAGCTGATAATTCAACTGTGACAGATGTTGTTGTTATGATTGAACCACCATTTTCCATAATATTGGCAGCTTCTCTGATAAAAATTGTTGGCCCTATAAAGCTTACTTCTGTATATTTTCTTAAATGATCCCTTGTTAGCTCATTAAGTGGCCCTGGTTCATACATACCTGTCGTATTTATTGCAATATCAACTTTACCATAAGTATCTTTTGCTACTTTAAATAAGTTTTCTATATCTCCATCTACAGTAATATCACAAGTTTGAGCCTTTCCATTAAGCTCAGTTTCCAACTCATCCAAGGGTTCTTGGCGGCGTCCACTTATAACTACTTTTGCACCTTCATTAGCATAGGATTTTGCAATAACACCTCCTAAGCCCTCTATTGATGATGCTCCCAATATTACGGCGACTTTTCCGTCCAGCTTACCCATTAATATTCTCCAAATATTTATCTATTGTTTGATGGAAATGTCTCGTTCTTGCTTCCTGATAGTTTCCAAGTGATTGTCCTTTTTTGAAACTTGATTTAAATCCTTTTGTTTGGGATAGCAAATTATTTGTATCTTGATCATAAACGGCGCCTAAGAATTCTGTTCCAGGGCATTTTGTATAACTATCTTCTATCTCTAGTGCAAAAGGTTCTGGCGGAGGTGGGCATGGCCCATCAATAGGTTTTGGTCTGAGAAATAGTAAATCAAAAAGGGCACCATCAACGCCATTTGGTCTAAATCTATAAACCATTGATAATTGAAGGCCTGGAAAAAAAAATGCATTTGGAAAAGCAAAATATTCAATTGAATCAATTGTCTCAGTAACAGTGAGATGAGAGAAATCTTGTTTGAATTTTTCTTTCATTGTCTCCTGAACATGCTCCGCATAAGCCTCTCTGGCTGAAGTTCCTTCAGGCAATTTTTGTCCTGCACCTTCTTCTGTTCTTTTACCCATCAATATATCAAAAATCTCTTGCTCAGAAGGACGATTTTCAGTTATGTGAGGGCTTGTGTATCCAATAGTATGAACAAATCTTGAAATATGATCACCAAAAATATCATAATCCGCGTTAGCATCACCTGCAGTATAAACTCCTTCGGAATGAGTTTCTAAAACATGATAAGCCTCTAAAAAGGCCTCAGCAGAAACCTTCCAATTTGCAGGTAACTTTTTTATTACATGAGTTTCTATATAACGATCCTCAAGTTTCCAATTTTCAAAATGTCGAGGAAGAACTCCCAAATATTCACTGAGAGGTTTAGCATTTTCATCAAAGTTAATAAAAATAAAACCACACCAAATATCAAACTTGATTTCCGGAAGAGAGAATTCTTCCTTATTTACATGAGGGAAATCCCAATCACATGGTAAAAATTCTAATTCGCCTTTAAGAGACCATGACCAACCATGAAATGGGCACTTAAGCTCTTTACAAAAGCCTGAGCTATTTGCAGGCTTTAATTGAGTACCTCTATGCAAACAAGAATTGTAATAAACTTTAATTTCATTATCTTCTGTTCTGACGATTATAGCTGAGCGATCTCCAACATCATAAACATAATAATCCCCTGGCTCAGGTATGTGTTCTTCTCTGCAGGCCCATTGCCAAACTTTGGACCACATATGCTCATCCTCTGCATTTGCAAATTTTTCAGAAGTATATCTTTCATATGGAATATCTTCATCACCTAAAAAATTATAAGATTCTTCCAGCAACGGTTTAGGTGCTCCGCCTTTATCATTTTTTATTAATTCTTTAGTGCTTGGGTGATCTGGACACCTCGCATCCCCAGGCTTTGTTTCTTCATTTAAGCTCATTGATTTTCTCCCTCAATTTAAAACCAATCTTATCAATTAATCTAAAAAAAATTTATATCTTAGTAAATCATTATTAAAAATTGTTTGGTATATATTTACAATGGATGTTTTACCTCAAAAATAAAATGATCATCCTTTTTAACAACGTAACCTGCTGATGGAGATGCAAAATGTGTTCCAAAAACTAAGGTTTTTTCATCAGCGTAATTTAATAATTTTCTTCGTCTAGTTTCTTTTGCAAGTTCTGGATCCCAGTCTGCAGACGAAATCCAGTCAAGTTTTTCCATTTGGCATGGATGATGCAAGAAGTCACCAGTTATA
Source organism: Rhodobiaceae bacterium (assembly GCA_002704345.1). Classification (GTDB taxonomy): domain Bacteria; phylum Pseudomonadota; class Alphaproteobacteria; order MED-G09; family MED-G09; genus MED-G09. Next base: position 42,481 of record PAGD01000006.1, read on the forward strand.
GCTGCTTTCTCACCATTGGATAAAATTTTTATACTTACATGCCCTGGTGTGTGACCTAATGTTGGCTCAAGGGTTATTTCCTCGCATATTTTTTCATCAAGTTCGACAAACTTAACGAGACCAGAGTCAATAATAGGTATGATCGAGTCATTTATAAATTCTGCATAAAGAGGGTTTCCTAATTGTTTTTCAGTATAATTCCATTCCTCTCTACCAAATAAATAATCTGCCTTTTTAAATGTTGGTTCCCATTTGTCATCTACTAAGATGGTATTCCAACCAACATGGTCTGTGTGAAGATGAGTACATAATACTGTATCAATATCGTCTGTTTTATATCCAGCGCTCTCTAAGTCTTCAAGGAATTTAGTTTGCAGATTGTTCCATGAAGGGATGTGTCTTTCTTTATCATTACCAAGGCAAGTATCGACAATAATACACTTTTCTTTGGTTTCTATAACAAGCGCATGAACACTTACAATGGTATTTCCTTTGCTATCTGAAAAGTAAGGTTGAAGCCATGGCATTTTTATAATATTTTCAGGAATAGCATCTGGCACAACAAACATAGGGCCAGCTCTTTCACCTTCAATTATTCTAGTTATTTTAACATCGCCAACTTTCCAAGAACTTACTTTATTTTTCATTATTATTATCCTGGATACGGTATTTCTTCTGATTCATAAAAATGAGCTTCAACATCAATTGGGTTTTTTGACATTTCTTCTCTAAATACTGCTACGTGTTCTGTTTCTAAATGATCTTTTAGTGACTGGAGATCTTCCCAGAGTTCAGTAATTCTCATAACATTTGGATTATTAATATCTGCACTAAAAGCATAATCTAGGCATCCTTTTTCTTTTAATGTTTCTTGTTCAAGATCAAAGATTACATTTTTTAAGTTTAAAATATTTTCACTAGTTGTTTTAGCTTTTGCATTAACTACTATCATTATTCCCTCCCTTCGAAGCCTTATTCAAGACCTCAAAAACTAATTGGTCAAGATACTAAATTTAATTGATGTAGAATTTTACCTATCTATATATTTTCATACCTTTACTATGGTGATAATCTGACTACATTATAATAATAAAGGGTGAATTTAGAAGGGGAGTCAAATGCCACAGACTTTTAATTATATTGATTTTAGCGAAAAGCTAACTGCAACTCTTGATAAATCTGCATCTTTATCAAAGGATAGATATATATCTAAAGATTTTATGCAATCCGAATGGGAAGGTATATGGACTAAAGCATGGTTATTTGCTGGTTTGGAAAGTGATCTTTTGGAGCCTGGTGATTTTTTTATTTATGATATTGGTCGTGAGTCAATTGTTATTACTCGCAATGATGAAAATGAAATTTCAGCCTTTTATAATGTATGTCAGCATCGGGGAAATAAAATTGTTACTCTGGAATCTGGTTCTTTTAGCAAGGTTTCATGCCCCTACCATGGATGGACATATGGATTGGATGGGACTCTAGAGCATGTACCAGATAGGGAATTATTTAAAGAAGGTGTCCCTTGTGACAAGAAATCTCTAAAGCCTGTTAAGGTTTCAGTATGGGCCGGTTTAGTTTTTATTAATATGGATGAAAATTCATCTTCATTAGAAACTTTCCTTGGACCAATAGTGGATCAGTTAAAGCCCTATAAATTTGAAAAAATGAATCTTGTTAAGCATCAAACTGTTTCTCTTTTGGAGACTAACTGGAAAACAGTTAGAGATAATTTTTTAGAACAATATCATGTCGACTTTATTCATCCTCAGCATGCTAGTTTTGTTGATTGTTGTGATGCAGAAAATGATTTATGGCCTTTTGGTCATACAAGAACAATGGTCACGAGCCCTGTTGTTAACCCAAGGTATTCAACCCCAGAAGAACCACCAGAGTTTATGAAGGATTACCTCAAAGGCCTTAGATTAAACCCAGATGATTTTCATGGAAAAGTCCCCGAGATTCGTAAGGCTATTCAAAAACAAAAAAGAGTCATCGGTGATGAGTTAGGTTTTGATTTTTCTGAGTTTACAGATGATCAAGTTTCAGATGTCCTTCAATACGATATTTTCCCAAATATTTTTATGACAATTCATCCTGAAAGATTATGGATTTTTGGTCCTAAACCTCATCACTCTGATCCAAATAAATGTTCCTTCACTAAGTGGTCTTTTCAAATACCATCACATCAAGTTCGAGATGAATCTAAGGAGTTGGAATTACTTCCGGGGTCGTCTTTTTATGAACAAACTGGTTCTAGACCTGAACATGATATTTTTACTAGAGATGATGTAGTTCAGGGGAGAAAATCCTTAACTGTAACAATAGACCAAGATATTCATTATTTAAATGATATGCAGGCTGGTATGCATTCAAAAGGCTTTGATAGCGCTACATTAAGTAATGACGAGGAGAGGCTCCAGCACTTTCATGATTGGGTAGATGATTGGATAAGTGAAGACTCTTTATGGTCTAGGGTGGAGTAAATAATTGATGTCTGAAAAAACTCTACCAAAAAAAACTTTATTTTTTTATGGACTCTCAGAGATGCCTCTTTCAATTGCATCACTGCCTTTATTGGCTTTTATACCAAATTATTATGTTTCTGATTTAGGGCTTAATTTTACTGTAGTAGCTTTAGTAATGCTCTTAGCAAGATCTTTTGATGCAGTCACAGATCCTTTAATTGGCTTCTTAAGTGATAAGACTGATACTCGCTGGGGAAGAAGGCGTATATGGATGTTTTTTTCTATACCACTTTTAATGATTGCAACATATAAGATATTTTTCCCAGAAGATTCATGGGAATGGGTTCCTCTTAGTCTGGACTTTCTATCTTTGAATCTTGGTGCAGGTGGACATTATTTATTATTTTGGTTTCTAGTTCTGTGGTTTGGATGGAGTATGTTATTTATTCCCTACTATTCATGGGCTGCAGAGTTATCTAATGATTATAATGAGAGATCAACAATTGTCGGATGGAGAATGTTTATTGGAACATTTGGTAATGCAATTTCAAAATTCTTACCTGCAATTGCTTTATTCCTATTTGCTTTTGGAGGTGCAGAAGAAACTATTATAATTATTGGAGCCTGTTTAATTTTGGTAATTCCAATTTGTATTAGTCTTTCAGTTTTTAATGTTCCTGAAAGGATGGACTACAAAGTGAAGCAGGGATCTGTAAAGCAAGGTTTGCTGGCTATGTGGAAAAATAGTGCTTTTAGAAAACTTATTTTTGCATATTTTTTTAATTATTTAGGCGTAACCCTCTCAACCTTAACAGTCATGTTCTTTATTAGAGGCGTAACTGGTGAGGAGGAACAGGGTATTCTCTATTTTGTATTTTATTATGTTGCAAATCTTATAGGAATCCCATTTTGGCTTTGGCTTTCTAAAAAAATTGGAAAACATAATGCTTGGAAAATTGGCCTACTTGTTTTCACTTTTTTACAACCATGTTATTTCTTTTTAGGAGAGGGGGATTATTATTGGATGTTTCCAATTACTTTTATAGCTGGATTGGCTGGATCAACTTTTCATCTTATCCCACATTCTATGAAAGCAGATGTTATAGATTATGATACTTATCTTACTGGTGAAGATAGAGCGGCTCAGTTTTTTGCAGCATGGTCGTTTGTTACTAAAATGGCTATAGCAATTGCACCATTTTTTGCTTTCACCTATCTTGATTTAATTGGTTTTGATTCTACTCCTGGCGCAATAAATAGCCCAGAACAAATTTTAGGTCTTAAAGTTTTATTTTGTTTAGGNNTNCCCTTATGTCTTTTNCTTGCAATTTTATGTGTTCGTAATTATCCGATTACTCAGGAAAAACAAGAAGAGATTAGATCGGAAATAAATGCTAAAAAANAGCAGTAGCAAATTATATTAATAAAATTTAGGGTTTATGCATTTTTTCTCTGTGATAAACATCATCATCCTGTCGTTTGCCCCTATGACAATCTGAATCATCAAAATAAGGGTCATTTGTTGGTTCAGTCCTTGACCAATCATTAACTTCTGATCGATAGGCTATCTTCCAAACGCCATCTCTTCTCTCATAACGGTCAAGATATCTTCCAGCTATAATAACATCAGTGTTAACACCATTTTCAATGGTCTTATGATAAGCATTAAAATATATTTCACCATAGGCTGTATTTTCATCATCATCATCAAATTCAATTAATGAGTTTCCTATCATATGGTGATTAGCTNTATGATCTTTTAAGGCNTCCATACAAAATGTTGCAAATGTATCAGGGTCAGTTTTAATAAATCCATAATCGCAATACGCATCTTCATGAAAAACTGATCTAAAGATATTTTTATCAAGGCGATCTAGGCCTCGCATATATTTACACGCAAGATCATAAATCTCNGATTTTGATATTACTTTTTCTAGTTTTTTTTCCATAGTCTATTCCTCAAAATATGATTCAATCATTTCATGAAAACGATGAACTCGCTTTTCTTGTCCTGCAAAATATGCACCGTTGAAACCTCTGGAGCGNAGTCCATATTGTTGAAATATAAAGACGACTGCATCTTGATCAATAGTTTGACCNAGACTTTTTTCACCGTGATCAAAAACATCAGGCTCTAAAGCAAAGCTCCCTCTTTCATGAATACCAANGGTACTTCTAATAGGNGATGTTTCATTTTTAGGATTACTTGCATACCACCAGTTATCAAATACACATTTTTCTGGATCNGTTGGGTGTGGTCTCGCTCTTAAGAAATGAAATCCATCAGCCCATAATGAAACCGCAAAGTTTGGAAATAGGGTNTAATGAAACGCATCCGTAAGTTGTTCATCATAAAGATTATCGTAATGAGTATAGCCTCTTTTACCCCCCAACTTTCTTTTTGCTTTTTGGATTGCTTNTCTTGTATCAATACCTCGCCCAGTAAATTCACTTGGGTCAAGCTCCCAATCTTTCATAACTGTTGCCAAAGGGTCCTCAATTAATCCACCTTCTTCAAAAGACCCGGCAGGACCATAACCTGCTTGCATAATCATTCTATTATGNCCTTCTTCAGATAGATCAAATTGAGTATTTTTATAGCTAGTATCAACNCCGCTTGGCATTCTCTTTTTGGTAACTGCCTTTTCTGGAGCATGAACAGTATTGAGATGATAAGATTCATTAAAGTTATCCAAAATAATCTTCCANTTACAAGGCATATTAACTGTTTGAGCTACATAACGTTTCCATTTATGGATTTCGTATGCTTCCCAATCCTCCCATATTGGTCCAAGCCACTCTCTAAGNGAACATGCNTTNTNATCCATATTNATCCAAATAAATCCNGCGAATGTNTCAGTTTTAACTTCNTCTANTTTTAAATTTTGACAAGGGTCTCCTTGNGGGAAATCTTCTGANTCNTGNGCNTCAANAAGTTTTCCATCTTTTCTCCATTTCCANCCATGATANGGACAANTAAATGNNTCAGTTGTTCCNACATCATTNAANGTAAGNCGAGCNCCNCTATGTTGACANACATTATANAAAGACTTTATTGAGCCATCATCNTGTCTNACCATTAAAAANCTCTCTTTNCCAAAATCTTCCATTTGNTAATCACCNGNATTTGGAATTTCTTCTTCNCGNCCNAGTANNAACCANATCTTNGGCCACATATATTCCCATTCTTTTTGCATGAACTCATAAGAATTATATCTTTTACCATCAACAGGAAGGTTTTTNAGATCTAGGTTTTTCCAACCTTTAAAATTTTTACTTTCATATTTCTTATCTATTGCACTCATTATTTACCTTTAAATTTTGGTTTTCTTTTTTCTTCAGATGCTAAAATAGCCTCTGCATGATCCTCACTTGTTCTGGCAAAGGCCATATGAGAGGAAATTAAATCAAGGCTAGTATTTAGGTCCATATTAACATTTTGATAAATTAACCTTTTTATAACCCTAACAGGGATTGGAGCTTGATCTAAGACATTACTCACCCATTCTCGTGTTTTTTTCATTAACTCTTCTTGCGAAAATATTTTATTTATTAAACCAATTCTTAATGCTTCATCGGCATCTATCACATCGGTTGACCAGAATAATTCTAGTGCTTTTGACGTTCCAACAATACGCGGCAGGAAATAAGTACCTCCATTTCCTGGAACTAAACCAAATGCTGCGTATGAAGCTCTAAAAATAGCATTTTTAGAAGCAAACCTAATATCACAATGAAGACTCATATCCATTCCAGCACCTGTTGCCATACCATTTACAGCAGCAACTATAGGCTTCTCTATTAATGCAGTTCTTTTGGCAACTCTTTGGAAATGATCCCAAAAATGATTTTTTGTCTCAAGTGGATCTATTTTATTATTTGCACCAAGGTTTGCTTTATCACCACCAGCACAAAAAGCTTCACCAGTACCAGTTAATATAACAGCAGAAATATCATCATTATCTCTACACTCATCAAGTATTTCTACCCACTCATTAACCATATTTGTATTAATAGCATTTTTTCTTTCAGGTCTATTTAAAGTAATTGTCGCTATTTTATCTTGGACATCTAAAAGTATAGGTTTTTCTGACATGTTTTTTCCTTAAAAAGTTGTATTATCAATACCACCATCAATCACTAAACTTTGACCAATGACATATGTTGCTTGTTCACTGCAAAACATTGCTACAAAATCTCCAAAATCCTGTGAGGTGCCAAATTTTCTAGCAGGTATCCTCCATTTTTTTGCGAACTCAAAAATTTCCTCATCATATGAAGTCCCGTTTTCTTCTGCTAGTTTTTGATATCTTTCTCCAGTTGCAGCTGTATGATGCATTCCAGGTAAAATATTATTTATTGCAACATTATGCCTTGCAACTTTTTTAGAAACTGCAACAGAATAATTTACTAACGCTGCTCTTGGGCCTCCTGATAATATTCTTACTTCAGCAGGTGTTTTTGCTGCACCAGTTCCAATATTAACAATTCTTCCCCATTTTCTCTTTACCATACCGGGAATTAATTCTTTCATAAATGAAACTGGACTTAGAAGAGAGACCTCCAATGTTTGCCTCCAGTCGTCTGGAGAAATACTCTCGTAGTCAGGTGTATGCATTGGAGGTGTACATGTTCCTACTAAAATATCTGGGTTGGGACATGCTTTTATTATTTTTTCTCTTCCCTCATCAGTACTATGGTCGGTGGCTACTGCAACAACATTTACACCAGTTTCTTTTCTTATTTCTTCACAAGTATTTTCAAGCCTTTCTTCTCCCCGAGATGATATGACTAGGTCAACACCTTCTCTGGCAAGAGCAATTGCGCTACCTTTTCCCATTCCAGCACTTCCACCATTTATGATAGCTTTCTTACCTTTAATACCTAAATCCATAAACTCGCCCCAAACATTTATATAATTGTTTAATTGTAATTTTAGATTAAGTAATTTATTGAAAAT
>PAGD01000007.1 GCA_002704345.1 Rhodobiaceae bacterium
CGTAACTCATGAGTTTGAATTTTTGTATCCGTATGAGAATCTACAAAAAGATCAGGAGCTTGACATGTTCCAGTCGGACCGGCTGAACCAGGATAGGTAACAGAACCATCACAAATATAATAAGGTAAATATTGTCCAACAAAAAGATAATCAGTGTAATCAACATTTTGAGACGTTTCTCTATCAGTATAAGCACCTGCATAAAGTACCTCGAGATCACCAATCTTACCTTCAATTGTTAGACTTATATTATTAAACTCATCTTTAATGCTATCATCACTGTATCTTTGAACCTCAAGATCATCTAAGTTTGGATCAGCAAAAAATACACCGTCAGATTCAATAGTTTGATTAGAATATGAAAGTAGAGCACTCCAGTTATCATCGAAATCTTTTAAAATACTTGTACGATATCCAGTATAAGTTGTCTCATTTGCATCNTCTTCAACTCTAGCTTTCGCTTTTACAAAATTAACATTAGATAAATCAGANCCNGCNTGAAAACCTGNNCTTGAACTTGAAACAGGAATTCCGTTTGATCTTANTGTACCTTCTGATCTAAANCGAGCAGATTGGCTAGCATCAAGCATTCCAGCTACATTATCAATATAGCCCCCTCTCCTGTCTCTATAAGCGACTAAACGCCATGTAGTTGTGTCATTAATTGGAACATTAATAACAGCCTCTANTTTTCCACCCATATCTCCTTCTGGCATATATCGTGATTCAACCTCAAGACTACCTTCATAAACACCAGGAGTAGGTTTNTTAGAGATCATTCTTACAACACCGGCTTGTGAACTTGCTCCAAAAAGTGTTCCTTGTGGACCTGATAAAACCTCAATACGCTCCATATCTGCAGCATAAACATCAAGATTTCTTCCGGGTTGAGCTAAAGGTTGTTCATCAAGGTAGAATGATACATTAGGTGATAAACCAGCAACACCTGCAGTTGTTAAATTTGGTGTAGTTGAAGCCAAGCCTCTAATATAAACTGTACTTTGCCCAGGACCTGAGCCACCAGCAGTAACGCTTGGNAGTTGCAATAAATAATCTTCAAANACATTAATACCCAGTTCTTCAAGGGACTCTTCTCGTAAAGCCACTAAAGGTAAAGGAACATCTTGGCTGCTTTCAGTCCTCTTCCTAGAAGTTACAACGATTTCATCTATCACCCTNGCAGTTTGNGCTTGTGCTTGAAAAAGATTAAAATTTGTTGAAGTTATAAAAAATGCCCCAATNGTTACGTAAANNGTAATATATTTTTTTATCATTTTTATATTTTTTTAATTATCCCTCTATTTTTTAATTCATCAAACTTAGTACAAGCCAAACATATATCGCTGAAAAGTGCAACAGTAGCGCTAGAAGTCNAGAGTTTATGGTCATTTATTANTAAAAATAGCCATTTTTTCATAAAAAAATGGTATTTTATAACNCTAAATATTCTTTAATTAGTTTTTATAAAAGGTCATATTTATTTCAAAGTTTGAGAAAATTNGGAAAAANNTAATTANGACTTTTGAAAAACTCTTTATAGTGATAGATAAATANCTGGTGGGCAGCCATAGCTCAGTTGGTTAGAGCGCCTGGTTGTGGACCAGGAGGTCCTTAGTTCAAATCTAAGTGGCTGTACCACCTAATTTAAACCTCTATCCTCTAGCAATGGTCCAATATTAGGATTACTACCTCTGAATTTTTGGTAAAGCTCCATAGGGTTTTCCGTGCCCCCTTTTTCAAGAATATATTCCCTATATTTATTTGCTAAATCTTGATTGTAGATGTCTCCACTCTCCTTAAAAGCAGCAAAAGCATCTGAGTCTAAAACTGCAGCCCANATATAACTATAATAACCGGCTGAATAAGAGGAGGTAAAAATGTGTTGAAAATAGGTAGTTCTATAGCGAGAAACTATTTCATCTATTAGACCTATTTTTTCAAGGGATTTCCTTTCAAAATCATTAGTATCTTGAATGTCTTTAGACACAAGACTATGCCAGTCCATATCTAAATAAGTTGCTGCTAAATATTCTGTATTGGCAAATCCTTGATTAAATTTACTAGCATTCTTCATTTTATCGATCAATTCATCACTTATTACCTCACCAGTTTTATAATGCTTAGCATAGGATTTTAATAATTCTGGTTCACTTGCCCAGTGCTCTAATACTTGGGATGGAAATTCAACAAAATCTCTTGAAACCGAGGTTCCTGACAGACTTCTATAATGCGTATTTGTTAATAGGCCATGAAGACCGTGACCGAATTCATGAAATAATGTAGTAACGTGCTCAAAACTTAAAAGAGAGGGCTTATCTTTAGAAGGTGGAGGAAAGTTACAAACATTAATCACTATTGGTCTTTCCCTTCCATCAAAATTTGATTGGTCTTTAAAAGTACTCATCCAGGCACCGCCTCTTTTGCTTGAACGGGTATAATAGTCTCCTATATATAAGCCTAAATGAGATCCGTTTTTATCCTTAACTTGCCAAACCCTTGCATCAGGATGGTAAAGTTCAATATCAAATTTTTCTTCAAATGTAAGTCCAAAGAGTTTATTGGCAGTCTTAAATATTCCATCAATTGTATTATCAAGAGTGAAGAAATTTTTTAATTCCTCTTCATCTATATTATATTTATCTTTTCTAACTTTTTCGGAATAATACCACCAATCCCAAGATGCAATTTTAAAATTTTGACCTTCCTCATTTACAAATTTTTGTAATTCTTGAAGCTCATTTTTTGCTCTACTTAAAGCAGGTTCCCATAATTGATTGAGAAGCTCATAAACAGCTTCAGGTGTTTTTGCCATAGTATTATCAAGGACATAATGAGCATGTGTTTCAAATCCAAGGATATTAGCCTTTTCAACTCTTAATGAAGCAATTTTTGAAGTGATATTCTTATTGTCATATTCATTATCATTATCACCCCTCATTATATAGCCGGTATAAAGCTTTTCCCTTAAATCTCTTCTTTCTGAATAGGTAAGAAAGGGATACATACTGCTTCTATGTGAGGTAAATATATATTTGTTAGCATATTTTTTATCAGAGGTTTTCTTAAATTTATTATCAGCCTCCTCCTTGGCAAGATTAACAATATCCTCCGGTAAGCCTTTTAAGTCATCCCTGCTAAGTATAATTTCAAAATTATTTGTTTCTGCTAATAAGTTTTGAGAAAATTGNACTGAAAGNTTTGATATTTCTTGATTAATATCTGCATATCTATCTTTGTCTGAACCTTTNAGAAGNGCTCCACTTCTAATAAATCTTTTATAAGTTTCTTCTAAAATTTTTCTTTCNTCTTNAGATAAGTTTAAATTATCAACATCCTCCCATAATAAACTTACCTTTTTAAAAATATATGGATTAAGACTTATTGAATCATAATGTTGAGAAAGTTTTGGAGAAATTTCCTTTTCAATTTCCTGTAATTTCTTATTAGTTGCAGATCCAGAAAGATTAAAAAATACAGCATTAACTTTATCCAATAATTCCCCCGAGCGTTCCATAGCAATTATAACATTTTCAAAGGAGGGTTTTTCAGTATTTTGAATTATTTGTTCTATTTCATTATTATGCTCTTCCATGCCTTTAAAATAGGCTGGCATAAAATGCTTTTCCTCTATTTCTGAAAAGGGCGGTATCTCAAATTGAGTTTTATAATTTTTATAAAATGGATTTTCCATGGCTTGTATACTAGAAAAAGTAATTAATATAATAAACAGAAAAGTAATAACTTTTCTAATTTCTATATGGGTATATTTCATAATAAAATTAAGAATTAGTATAAAAACGATTATAAAAATTCATAGTCGCCTCTCTTAAAACATAAAATAAACTTGAAAATAAAAGAGTACTTAATAATAGTCTAAGGTCAAAAGGTATTGCTAGTAAGTAGGTATTGAAAAGTGAATAGCCTAACCCTCCTGAAAGCCAAACAGAAAAATTAACAAAAATGTGCCAAATTNCAACTGATGCAATACTTCTTATAATAAGATTCTTATAAGAAAGATCCTTTGATAAAACAGATAAAAGACTAGCAAAGAAAATACAAAGATAAACAACAGGCATTGATGAGTAGAGCCCTAAAAATGGATCTGTTAAAATTAAAACACTAATAGGTAAAAGTAATTGAATATATCGGTTACCAGTTAAAAAAGGCATAAAAGATGCGACCGCAATAATAGGTGTAAAATTAGCAGGAAGGCCAATAAATCGACTTAAAATTAAGCAAATTATAAACAAACCAGCTGATCTAAAAAATTCTATCACTATATTAACTCCTTAAACTTTNAATTATATTTTTATAAAATATCAATAATTCTTTCATTTTTAAAGGATTAAGGTACATATGTCATGCTTTACAGAAATTATTCTGTTAATAGAGGATCTATATAATGTCTTTACTAAAAAAAATAATTTCATTTATTCACAAGGAAGGTTGGAAGTTTGCATCTATTTCTCTAATAATTTCTTTAGTTCTACTTTTTATATCACCACCTCTAGCAACAATAGGCTTTTTATTAACATTTTTTATTATCTGGTTTTTCAGAGATCCTGATAGAACAACTCCAAATATTAAGAACAAAATCATAAGTCCAGCAGATGGAAAAATATGTCTTATAGACAAAGCAAAGCCTCCAAAGGAACTATTAATGGATTCAGGGGAAATGTTTCGTATATGTGTCTTTATGAATGTTTTTAATGTCCATATTAATAGAAGCCCTGTTAAAGGAACAATTAAGAAAATAGTTTATAAAGAAGGACAATTTCTTAATGCAAGCTTAGATAAGGCTAGCGAAAAAAATGAAAGAAATAGCCTTGTGATTGAAACAGAGGATAATAAAGAAATAATTGTTACACAAATAGCAGGATTAATAGCTAGAAGAATTTTAAGTTTTGTTCATGATAAGGATAAAATTGATATTGGAGAAAGGTTTGGCTTAATAAGATTTGGCTCTCGAGTAGATATTTATCTTCCTGAAGGATCGAAAGCGGCTGTAAAGATTGGCGATACAGTAAAGGCTGGTGAAACAATTATTGGTTCGCTATAAATTTAAAAGTTGTCTTAAATAATAAATAGAATAAAAGCATACTTATGAAAAAAAATTTAATTAGATCAATGATACCTAATATCACAACATTAATAGGACTATGTTTTGGTATTACAGCAATACGATTTGCTTTATCAAATCAATTTGAGTTGAGCGTAATTTGCATTGTAATGGCATCTGTTTGCGATGTCTTAGATGGAAGATTTTCTAGACTTCTTAAGAGTGAGTCCCAACTTGGAGCAGAACTAGATTCATTGGCTGATTTTTTAAACTTTGGTATAGCACCTGGTTTATTAATTTATATTTCTATTCTTCAAGATAGCGGAATAACTGCCTGGATTGCTATATTGGCCTTTATAGTTTTGTCATGCCTTCGTTTAGCAAGATTCAATGTTGATATTGACTCGAAAAATAAAAAGTATCCAAATTTCTTTACAGGAGTTCCAACGCCTGCAGGCGCCGGTTTGGTTTTATTACCTCTTATACATTCCTTTTTAGGCTTCAATTGGGCTTTTGAAACACCTGAATTAGCATGTGTTTATATAATTATAATTGGACTTCTTCTTGTAAGTAAAATTCCGACNTTTTCCGGCAAGCATATTCGATTTCAGATCAAAAAATTCAAAGACCTAAAGATTATTATATCGGTATCCATTATCTTTATTTGCTTACTAAATTCACCTTGGATCACATTAAGTCTTATAGGACTTGTCTATATAATTTCTATACCCTTATCTATCAAAGCCTGGGCAGATCTAACAGATTCAGATGAGGATTCATCTGATCCATCATTGGAAATCTAATAATTATTGCANAGGCATAGGTACCAATTTATTTGTTGATGTCCCNTTTGCAATNANATTACCATCCTTATCAATTAATGATCCTTCGACAAAGGCAATGGATTTACCTAGCTTAATAACCTTTGCCNCNGCAATAACTGGNCCAGGATTAGCAGACTTAAGAAAAGTTATTTTNAACTCNAGGGTAAGNGGGCTNNACTCAAANTTAGTTGGTATCATAACACTGTGAGCCATTGCAGAATCTATCCANCCNGTTACATATCCACCCTGTACAATATTTCCAGAATGACAATGACGATGTTCAGCAATATATTCNAGTCTAATAGAGTTCTCTTCCTTGCTAAAATCTAAAATTNTACTAAAACCCATTCCTTGGAACAAAGGCTGTTGCTTCATATGTTCCGTTCGTTCTTTTATGTTCATAATATCACTACCCAAAGTCATTAGTTACAATAATATCCGAATTAAGTATTAGATTATCACCAATATCATAAAGTAATTCCTCGAGTTTAACAGTAGGTAAATTACCAGATTCAGTATTCTGATAAGAGGTTGGAAAATTTACTACAGAAGACTCTTTATCCCCAACATGCTGATATTTAGTAAACCTAACAAAGACCAAGTCAATTTCAGGCCAGACATAGATTAGCTGGCCGTCTAAACCTTTTGCTGAAAAAAAATTATACTCTTTTTCATCTGGACTGTTACTAGTCCACCATTGAAATCCATAAGGGGCTAAGTCATTATAATTGTTTGTAGCGGATTTAAGCCAATCATAGGAGACAACTTCTTTATTCTCCCATTTTCCATCCTGAGCAATCATTAAACCAAATTTCGCAAAATCTCTAGGAGTCATATCTAGGCTAGCATAGGTAACTGTATTACCAGCCTGATCAGCCCACCATTTATCCTCAACATCTAGAATATTAAAAAGTTTCTTATCGGCATAATCTTGAACAGAAAAACCTGTGGCATTTTCTAAAATCTCACCTAACAACATAGAATCTTCATTGGAATAACTAAAGGCCGTCTCTGGAGGTCTTAAAACATCTCTATCAAGAGAGTACTTGACCATGTTTGTTGAAAAAACAACTCCTGCTAATGGATGATCATCCATCCCCGATTGCATTGCTAAAAGATGTTTTAATAAGATATTGTCTTGATCCTTACCTTTCCATTCAGGGAGATAATCAGTGATTGGGTCATTAATAGAATTTATGTAACCCTCATCAATAGCTATACCAATCAAAGTAGAGGTAAAGCTCTTAGCCACCGACCAGCTTGTTGCTAAACTAGCTTTATCGTANCCCTCNCCATAATACTCTGCAATTATNTNATTTCCTTGAATCAAAATGGCAGCTTGNGTATTGAATNCAGNAATTTTTACAAANTCCATTAATTNATTTACNTCAATNGNNTCCAANCCAATNCTCTCTGGAGNTTTCTCAATCCAAGAAAANTCTATATTATTTGAACTAANNCTTGNCTCTTTAATTACTAAATTTGCATTACCTGATACTGATCCAGATTTTGGAAAATCTTGGATCCCAAATAATTTTGAAAATTCCAAATAATTTTTTTNTTCACCCTCTATCCCTGATGTTATATTTCCTCCGATCTCATATGAGTTTTTATCTGCTGCACTAATATTAATAATTGCTCCATTTGACAGTGTAATTTGAAAAGCACTTGAAGAAAATTTAGTAGATAAAATTTCTAACCCATCAGCTAATTGAATAATATTTTTACCNCTAGTATCAACAATACTAAGAGATGAGTCAGAAGGTATAGCTTTTGATATTACGTAAATATCATCGCCCTGCAGACCTCTATATGTCGTATTATTGGTTGGAATAATAATATCGTTTCCTGAGCTATAGTTAATTGTCATTTTATGGAACTAACCATTGGCCAATGAATTGATTATTTTTATTNTGATATTTTGCTCTTAAGTGCCCTGAAGAATGAAGAAAGAGAGTTTCGATAGAATCAATATNACAATTAACAATTGTAAAATTCTCAAAGCCATTCATTTTATCAACCCCCTCTTCCTCAAAAAAGACATCGTCTTTTGATGAAACAACTTTACCAGGTGCGTCATTTACTCGGTAGCATTCCTTGCTCATTGGNTACATNTGAGACCAAATATCTAANAAAGTTTCTNGCGATTCTTCTATTTCAGCTTTTGCNATAACTCTTACTTGGAGTTTATTCGATTTATCATATCCTAGAAGAGAGATAGAATTATTATTTTTAATATCCAAAATTTTATTTGATCTTTTATCTGTATGAAAGCGAAGGAGTGATTGAGATAAATCAACCTTTCTTAAAACAACATTCCTAGTTTGTGGATTATTATTTTCATCTAAAGTCNCTAAAACGAGGAGATGGAGATCATGGCCTCGTTCAGTTACNCCTTTTTCAAGAGTTGATAATACAAAATTTAAACTCTTTTTAAGNTCTAANGAAGGATGATCATTTGGAATTTCTCTCGCCATAATTTGTAAGCCTAGCTTTTATAATTTATCAGTATCACAATAATTTAAAATAAAAATTNTACGAATTACTTTCTAANNTAATTCAATACAAAAGTATTTACAAAAAATTAAAAAGAGAAAAAATAAATTTAAAGGTCGTGAAATGGATAAAAGTTTTACTCTAGATAAAAATCTTTTAATTTTAAAATATCTTCCTCACTTAAACCTAAGGCTCCAGAAATATAATTATCCATACCGCCCCATTCGCTATCAATAGTATCAAAAGCAGCTTGAATATACCTTTCTTCAACTAAATTTATTTTTNTTAAATTATCTGTATCTGCTCGAAAAAAAGTTTTCAATTCAATTTCTAACATCTCACTATCAACGTGATCCTTNACATAAGTATTTGTTAACAAGTAATCTTCAATNACTTTTTCCCGAGGAACTCCAAGCACAGTTAATATCATTGCACTTGCAAATCCNGCTCTATCTTTTCCTGCTGTACAATGAAAAACTATAGGCTCNGCATTATTTTCAATGACATGCCTAAAAAACTTTTTGTATTCAGTTGCAAAATCTTTAACTATTACGATATTAAAATCTCTTAATAAATTACTAGAGTCTAAGGTACCAAAAGTTAGATTTTTCATAAGATTTTTTAAAGTTTCATCATCAAGCTCCTCAGGTTGAAACTTAATTGGAAGAAGTACTTGGGTCATATCTGGGTTTAACCTATCGGGTTCACTCTCTCTTTCTTCATCAGAACGAAAATCTACCACTGACTTTATATTTAATCTTGAAAGATATTTTAAATCTTCGTCTGTAAGGAGATGAAGATCATCGGAGCGATAAATCTTACCCCATTTAAGAGCTCTTCCATCTTCAGTTTTATAACCACCTAAATCTCTAAAATTGTGAGCACCTGTAAAAGGTAATTTTCTATAATCTTCTCTTAAATTTTCAGAAAATTTTACTGGAATAGGTCTTTCAAATGATGGGATTTCTTTTCCATTAAACCAAAAAACTGAAATAACAATTAAAACAAAAACAACAAGTATATATTTAATAATTTTCACGACAAAAATACTAACTATTTAGCCCTCTAATGCAATAAAAAACCCCACATAGAAATTTTGAAAATATTTTTTATTAATATTTAATTATCATTTATTAATATTTAATTATCATTAAGATCAAAAAATATTGATCTCTATATAGGCTATATTATTAATAATAATATTCATGATATAAATAATGATTATTTATTATATAAATAAATGAGTGTAATTTAATAAATAATTTAAAATTCGTGTGAAACTTGAAAGGTAATATTGACAGTTAATAAAATATCGAGGTTAATCACTATATAATTTTAGAGATACTCATAATGATTTTGCGCAATTCCTTTATTTTTTTATTTATTTCTTTTTTTCTAATTTTATCTCCAAACTTAGCTTTTTCTGATTGGAGAGGAGAACTAAAAGAATTAAAGATTGGACTTGCTGGAGGAGAAAATGAGGCTGATAGATTAAAAAATTACGAATGCTGGAGGCACTATCTTGAAGAACAATTAGACATACCCGTTAAATTTTATCCAGCATCTGATGTGGCAGGAATAATACATGGGTTATTAGGAAAAACTCTAGACTATGCTAGCGTGGGGCCATCTGCTTATGCTGCAATGTATATTGATGATCCTGATGCAGTTGAACCAATTATTACAATTAAAGAAACAGATGGATCTAATGGCTATAAATCAGCAATGTATGTACGTAAAGATTCCAATATATTCTCTATAGAAGATATGAGAGGAAAGTCGGCAGCCTGGTCTGATCCAAACTCAACTTCTGGGTATCTAGTTCCTTCTTTTGAGTTGCATCAAAGAGGTATTAATCCATCTGAGTTTTTTAGTCAAACCGGATTTGCTGGGGGACATGAACAAGCAATTATTGCAGTTTTAAATGGTCAGTATGATGCTGGGGCTACTTGGGTTTCAGGACAAGGAAATGTTGAGGAAGGTTACACAAGAGGTGTATTTCGTAATATGATTAAGAAAGGTTTACTCAACATGGATGAACTAAGAGTAATTTGGCTATCTGGTTTTATTATGAATGGCCCCCATGTTATTAGAAAAGACCTTCCCAATGAATTTAAGGATGAACTAATAAACCATAATCTTAATTTAAAAAATATAGACGAGCAGTGTTTTAAAGAAATTACTTTTGGGGAAAGCCAAGGCTTTATAAAAGTTAACCATAAGGATTATGAAAATATTATAGAAATACGTAATTTTATAAGAAAACAAAGACGAAGATAATATTTGCGAAAAGTATTCCTTTAATTTTCTTTAACTTTTAATTTAATAATAATAAAAAATGGAAGCTTTAGATGAACAATAAGATAAAAGACAACTGCTTTATTTTAAATATTGAGCAAGATGTACTTAATGATATCAATTATCGAGTTAAAAATTCACGAGTATCCAATGATTTTGGAAATAAANAATGGAAATACGGTACTGAAGAAACTTATCTAAAAGAATTAATTAACTACTGGTCAAATCATTACGATTGGAAGAAACAAGAAAAAGAAATAAATAAGTTCTCCCATTATAAAATCAAAATAGATAATATCCCAATTCACTTTATGTATGAAAAGGGATCTGGAGAAAACTCAAAGCCATTAATTCTTACTCATGGCTGGCCTTGGACTTTTTGGGATTATCAAAAAATTATTGGGCCTTTAGCGCATCCAGAACGATATGGCGGAGATATTGATCACTCTTTTGATGTAATTGTGCCTTCCTTGCCAGGGTATGGATTTTCAACACCACTAGAAGAAACAGGAATTAATTTTTGGAGAACTTCAGATCTATGGGTTCAGCTTATGAGAGATATTTTAGGATATGAAAAATTTTTTGCTCATGGCGGTGACTGGGGAGCAGCGGTAACTCTCCAATTGGGTCATAAATACTCAGAAATAGTTCCAGCAATCCATACACATATGGCAGTACCAATTGATTTTGTTACAAATCCACATCCAGATATAAGTTTTTATAGTGATAGTGAAAAAAAATGGCATGAAAAAAATATGAACTTTGTTACCGAAGGAAATGGTTATTTTCAGATCCAAGCCTCAAGACCTCAAACTTTATCTTATGGATTAAATGACTCACCTGTTGGGCTGCTAGCATGGTTAATAGANAAGAGACGTGCTTGGAGTGATTGCAAAGGAAATATTGAAAGTCGTTTTTCTAAAGACGATCTTATAAATACAGCTATGATTTATTGGCTAAGTGAAAGTTTTGGAACCTCGGCGCGATATTACTATGAAGCAATACAAAATGTTTGGAAACCCTCACATAACAGACACCCAATGGTTGAAAGTATTACAGGGTTTACAATATTTGAAGGGGATGTGATATTTCGACCAAGAAAATGGATGGAAAAAGAACATAATATTCAATACTGGAACGTTAAATCATCGGGTGGACATTTTGCGCCCATGGAAGAGCCAGAGGTTTTAATAGATGAGATACGTAAATTTTTTAATCCACATAGAAATTTAATATAGGGAAAAATAATGGGAAGATTAGATAATAAAATCGCAGTAGTTACGGGCGGGGCATCTAACCCTAGTCTAGGTAGATCAATGTCTATAGCTTTTGCTAGAGAAGGTGCAAAAGTAATTCTTACGGATATTGATGTTGAAGGTGGAAAAAAAGTTGAAGACGAAATTTTAAGCTCTAATGGTGAAGCTTTTTTTATTGAACATGATGTTACCTCACCCGAAGGTTGGGCAGAAGTTAAAAGTAAAACCTTAGAAAAATATAAAAAAATTGATATTCTTGTTAATAACGCCGGAATCGCAATTATTAAACCTATAGAAGAAACTTCAGAAGAAGAATGGGATAAAACCATAGATGTTAATTTAAAGTCTATATTTTTAGGTTGTAAAACATTTTTACCTAATATGCGTGAACAAAAAAATGGTTCTATAATTAATATTTCATCTATAGCTGGAATTGTTGGTCTTGCAAATTGTTCAGCCTACAATGCTAGCAAAGGTGGTGTTCGTTTATTAACTAAAAATATTGCTATAGAATATGGNNACTATAATGTTCGTTGTAATTCAATACANCCNGGNTTTATGGCAACAAACATGAATGATCCAAAAGTTGTTGAAGCAAGAGGTAGAGATATTTCTGCATTAACAGATGCCATTCCTTTAAAAAGAATGGGTACTGCAGAAGATATAGCTAACTGTGCTTTGTTTTTGGCTTCAGATGAATCTGTTTATGTCACTGGCAGCGAATTTGTAATTGATGGTGGAACGGTAGCTAAATAATTATTCACCCAAAACATCATATGAAATATCATCCATAGTATGCTTACCCCTGTATGTTAAAGCAGCAAATAATCCATTTGGATCAGTGTTTGAATCATCGCCTGTATGACTCCAGTCAAAGATATATTGTCTTAAGGAAATTCTCCAATCACCATCCCTGCATTCATAGTGATCAATATATCGGCCTGCAACTAAATATTCTGATCCTCCAGCGGCTAAAAAGGCGAGCACATAAATTTCACCCTTTCCTTTATTACTAGAAGCATCAATATCATAATATTCATTCACAACAGTATGAGTTGTATAGTCCATATCCGCCTGGCCATCCACGACCATCTTTGTAAATTCAGCATAATGACCATCATAACTTCCATATCTAACTTCGGCATCTTCATGGAAAGCTGAATTTAGTAGATCTAAATCAGTTCTATCAACACCCCTTGAATAACATGTAGCAACTTTTCTTACAGCTTGTTCTGCTAAAAGATCTTCAATATTTTTTACTTTTACCATAAATTCCTCCCTTTATTTGTAATAACTGTATTATTCAAATTCAGATATTACAACTTCAATCTATCTTAAAGAACTAAATTATATAAAGGTCTGAGATAGTTCCGTTTTGGGCGCCGGAAGAATTAAGAATATCATAAACTCCAAAAATCTCAGCAAATTCTGAAAAGCTTATATCTATTCCTTTATCAGCATTCGTAATATTACCACCAATATTATAAGAAAATTTATCTGCCCCACTAATAGTGATTTCTCGTCCATCCTCGAGTGTTAAACGCGCTGCATTTTTGGTAAATAAAGATTTGTCTACATAAGTATTGGCTGGAAGTTGAATAAGGTTAGACCCTTCAGTATCGGTAATGGAGATTTTACTATCTTTTGGTAAAAGCTGTGACACAAAATAGGTATCATCACCCTCGAGTCCCCTGTAAGTTTTTGCCTGACCATCAAGAATAATTATATTATCACCTTTATTAAAGTTAAGCGTTCCCGAAAGGACATCNTCNGTATGTGCCGATAAAATATTCTCTGATGAATCGATTGACTCAGAAAGTTTTCCTGTTGTCCTNTCTGTCCACCCTGAATCATAAAGAATTGCATATTCTATAGGACCAGGTTCACTCCATCTTTGAGAATANATTTCACCTGACATTAAAGANGCTATTCCAGANATTCCNCCTTCAGGATCTAAAACATGATGGTCAAGAGAATCATCATCAGAACGACCTGCTTCATATTCTGTATACAGATCCTTACCTATTAGATTAGTTATTCTTTCCGAGGAATAATAATATTGACCATCTTTTTCCGTTAATGATTTGCTATAATGATTAACACTCCAATAAGGATCTAATGTNCCCGCNAGTCCCATCGNATGNGNTATCTCATGAGTNATTATAGATATTAAATCATGNTGTCCTTCTGGNANATTTGAATAACTTGTTNGGTTAGGNTCTGGGTCTATCCAAACATCAACATCAAAATTTTTAAATTCATTATTNTCAGTTACATTTATATAAAAACCTAAATCAGGCTCATCACCATTTAAATCTATACCCGTTAATTGTTCATATGTAGCAACATGAACTCTATCCATATTAGTTCCTAACAAAACGCCTGCATCGCCGGTTAAATCTTCGCCATGCTGATAAGCAATTGATGGTAATAATCCAGTTGGATGACCGGTATCACCTTGAACTACAACAACGAAATCAAGAGTACCTTTCCAAGTAAGGGTTTTGGATATTGACTTAATTACATACTCATAATTATCCAATATGCCCTTTACTTGTTCTTCAGAAAACACATCTCTTCCTACAACAAATGCATTACCTGTACCTTTTGCGTATATCTCTTCTTCATTGTCACCAAGCATTTTAATTGTATAGTTATTTCCAAGAAAAGTTCCTTCTCTTGAATAAATGCGGTCATNAATATTATTGATAGAACTTGTTTCGATAGTTTGATCAGTAAATTGAATTTTTTCAATATTTGACAAAGTATCTATTCCTTCGTTTGTGGTACTACTTGTATCTGAATGATTAACTTTTATAGATCCTGCAGAATCTTTTGTTACAGAATAATTTGAATATTCATCATTATAAATTACAGTATCTATTCCGAGACCTCCATCAATATTATTATTTGAGTTATTTCCTTTAATGGTATCATCACCTGAACCGCCTATTATATTTTCAATTATGGCGTCAAAGGCAATACCGAGGTTATCCGTCATTGACCAATCAACATCGAAACCAATTGTTGAATAATCTCCATCAACAAGGCTGATAGTATTCGCTTTGCTAAAATTACTAAAGTCTAGAGTATCTGTTCCACCAGCATCCCAAATTGTTTCAATAAAAGGAGTATCTGGTTTGTATGAATAAGTGGTGTCACTAGCATTGTGACTCATGTTAGCGCCGTAGAGATATTGTAATGGCGCTATATCATAAACCATCGGAGTTGATGCGACTGTATAATTATTTCCATTTAAATTAAAANCTGCTCCANTTTCTANAGAAAATTCATCTGCCATAANGGTATATTCTCTAGAATTTTTAGATTCTTGAAAAAGAGTTTCTTTATTATCACCAGGATGTTCCATTCCAAGTGCATGAAAAATTTCGTGATATAAAACTGTAACATCACCAACACCAGTTTCAGAATTTTGAACAAGTCCTGTAGAAAAATTACCTGAAGTAAATTGCTTATTAAAGAAAACATCGCCTCCACGCGGTTCTTCTGATGGAGGGTCAGCTGTGGCGGCAATGCCTTCACGATAATTTCCAGCTTCATCAGTTATTGTGTTCATGGCAAGTCTTATAGTACCTGTTGAACTTCCATCTTCCTCAATCTCAACAAAAGTAATATTTACGAACTTACTAATTTCTTTAAAAGCCTGACGGATATCATCTGCTTGAGCCGATGAAAAAGGAATTGCTGAAATTTCTCCTCGATCATCCTCATAGCTATACAATGGAGTTGTGGTGCCAAGACCAGGAAAACTATAAGAAATAACAGTTGAATTATTAACTGAATATTCAANGNTTAGATCTGGATCGCTAACCCATTTTTTTGGCTTTCCCAAGGAGTTATTAAGTAGGGAGTCAATATACCATTTTCCTGATTTTTCTATGGTTTCTATTGTCTGATTNGAATTATCATATGTTTGCTTGTTTAATGTATTAGNTTTTGACNCAGTATTTGATGAAATATCATCTTCTATTGAATCAGCAACAGATGAGTCTGTACTAAACCANTCCGTAACTTTNGNTNCATNAGGTTTTTGTACTAANTTACTAAATGACTCTACATAAAGTTTATGAGCAAGAGGTAATTGNTCTTCTACTTCTTGCGAGGTTAATAAAGACCATTCCTCATTAGAGCCACCTTCCCAAGATCCATTTACTGATAGCCCCATAACTTCAAAATAATCCCATTCAGCTGAAACAAACCAATACACAAACTCTTGGACAATGATTTTATTATACCCTTCTGGATCACTCTTTAAGCTTGAATAGCTAGAAACATTATAAATACCCTTATCTATAGCTTCTTGCATGGCTAAATAAACATCTGATGAAGTATCATCCCAATCCCACTTTTCAGGAAAAGTATACTTTAAGCTTAATGAAGAAATAGTATGAAGAAGATGTTCAACAACCTCTCCTATTTGAGATGCGGTAGATGAAGAAGGCGTTTCCCATATATAATCTTGAGCAAATTCCCAACCTCCACTCAAAGGAGCACTTGCAGGCTCCCCATTTTCAGGAGGTCCTATATATCCAATCCTTTGAAAGATATTATAGTCTTTGGTACTTTGTAGAATTAATTGCTGTGAAGCTAAATCAATTGTGTCACTACTTTGAGGAAACATTGCTTCAAAAGTATTTGCAACATCTAGTACAAATTCATCCTTGACCTTATCCAAGACAAACATTCGTAGACCATTAACATCGATATAACGATTAAAAGGTGCAAATTGCTCATCAGCAATAATTGATCCTTTGCTATAGATGTCGTTTGCCATATTTATTTTTTTTATTTACCTGACAATTATTGAGTCATTACCCCAAGGTGTCAAAGTTTCCTTTTCGTTAGCCTGAAAAGACTCGGGAAGTTCTTCAACCATGTGATAGCTAGCTGCAAGTCTTCCAAACCCAACAAAAAAAGCAACTGTCATTGAGAGTTCTACAATTTCAGACTCATTAAAATACTTTCTTAAGTTGTCATAGGTATCATCATTAATAGCTAAATGATTAGTGGCAAATAGTTCTCCATAATGAATTGCTGCTTTCTCTGCATCCGATAAGTTTTCTGCCTCCATAGGCTTTTCTAAGGAACAAACTAAATCTTCTGTTATTCCGTCTTCTTGGCCATCTTTATATCTAATTGCCATACAGCTTCTACATTGATTATGAAAAGCTACTCTTAATCTTACTAATTCAACTAATCTATCGGGAAGTGATCTATTTTGTTTTAATGATCCAGCAAATTTAGTAAGACCTTTTGAAATTTCTGGAGAATGAGCAAACATTCGCAT
>PAGD01000008.1 GCA_002704345.1 Rhodobiaceae bacterium
CTAGGATTGAATGATCTGTTTTATCTTTGAATTCACTAAAGGTCTTTTCAGTTAAAGGGGCTGAACCTGAAATAAAAAGTCTAACACCTGTATATATATTTTTATCAAAACCCTCTTCACTTATTAGGCGATTATAAAATGTTGGAACACCCATCATAACACTTGCCTCTTTTAGACTTTCATTAACTTGAGAAGTATCAAACTTTTCTAAAAAAATAATCTTAGAGGCACTCAAGAGCGCAGTATGAAGGGCAACAAAAAGTCCATGAACATGAAAGATTGGTAAAGCGTGTAACAAAGTATCATTTCTAGTAAATCCCCAAGACTGTTTTAATGCAAAAGCATTAGAGGATAAATTACCATGTGTTATCATAGCGCCCTTTGATTTACCTGTAGTCCCTGAGGTAAATAAAATTGCAGCGGTATCATCTTCATAACATTGTTCTATTTTATTATCCTGCTCTAATCCCAATATTTCCTCTAAAAAGGGATCATCTTGAGAAGTTCCTAAAGCTCTGTAATTAGGGATATCTAATTTTTCACAGGTCAGGCTTATTTTTTTTAATCGCTCGGGTGAACAGACAAATAATTTAGGCTTTATATTTTCTATAAAATACTCGACTTCAGACAAAGTATAAGACGTATTCAAAGGGGTATAAATTATTCCACCCCTCAAGCATGCAAGATAAAGTCCGACAGATGCAATAGATTTTTCAGTTTGTGAAATAATTCTATCACCCTTTTTAAGGCCAAGCCTTCTGAGGTAAGAAACAAAAAAAGATGATAATATATCAACATCTTTAAAAGACCATTTTCTTTGCCCAGGAACATCAAAGCAAATATTATTTTCAAAATTCTTAAATTCATCAAATAAAATTTGATATAAATTATTATTCATTAAAAATCCTTAATTCACTCTAGAGGAATTACTAAGCCTTCTCGTCTAGGATCTGCTCCGCCTACGAAACCCTCTCCTTTCTTTAAAGCCATATGAAGCCCGCTTCTTTTACGCATAATTTTTATTTTATGCCCCATAGATTCTAAATCAAATTTTAAACCCTCTAAAGCTGTATCTTTTTCAAGCTCCGTAACCTTTCCTTTATTCATATAATGCGGAAGCTTGACCACTTCACTAGGCTCTAACTCCCAATCTAATAGACCGATAACAGATTTTGTAACATAATTAATAATACTAGTCCCACCGGGTGAGCCGGTTAATGCATAAACCTCTCCATTCTTGAAAATAATTGTAGGTGTCATAGACGACATAGGTCTTTTATTACCCTCAACTCTATTAGCTACTTTTTTACCATCTATTTCTGGCATTAGTGAAAAATCAGTAAGCTCATTATTAAGAATAAACCCTCCGGCCATTAAATGACTTCCGAAAGGACCTTCAACAGTTGAAGTCATTGAAACAGCATTGCCCTCGTCGTCAATGATTACAAAATGACTTGTGGAAGGTTTTGATATATCAACATTTTTTCCAAAATCGATATTTTCAAAAGGGTTTCCATTCTTGACCGTTTTTGCGGCTTTATTTAGATCGATTAACATTCGTCTTTTGTCTATGTATTTGTCATTTAACAATTCTTCTGACGGAATATTAATAAAATCAGGATCTGCCATATAATAAGCTCTATCCGCATAAGCTAATCTGCTAACTTCGGAAAACAGATGAACCATTTCTCTCGATTCTGGATCTAATTTTTGAATGTCAAAATCTTCTAAAATTTTTAACATCATCAACATGGTTAATCCTCCAGATGATGGAGGAGGCATACTACACACATTGTAAGAGCGGTATAATCCACAAAGTGGCTCTCTCCATACAATTTGATAATTTTTTAAATCATCTAAAGACATTAAAGAATTTTTATCTGCANCTCTTAAAGATTGGATTATTAGTTCAGCTGTTTTTCCTTCATAAAATTCTTTTGCTCCAAGCAAAGAAATCCTTTTAAGGGTTTTTGCATATTCCTCATTTTTCAAAATATAGCCCACAGGGAGTGGAATTTTTTCTCCTTTTAAATTTTCCTCATAGTAAAGAGATGCTGCCGGTTCAACTGTTTTTANGTAGTTTAAATATCCTAATGTATTATGNAGAGCAGGTGAGATTAAAAATCCATTTTTTGATAACTCAATTGCATAGTCAAATAGTTCAGCCCATTCTAATTTACCAAATTTTTTATGAGCCTCTTCTAGTAACTTTATTATCCCTGGCACTCCAACAGATTTGGCCCCGACTACGGCATCAGGGTAAAATTTTATCTTTGTACCGTCNTTATTCAAAAATAGGTCTTCGCCTGCTTTTGATGGAGCCTTCTCACGACCATCAATAGAAAATAATTTCGCCTTGTCTGCATCCCAATAAAGCATAAACGCACCACCACCGATGCCTGTCGCCTGTGGTTCTGTTAAAGTTAAAACTAACTGAACGGCAATAGATGCATCAATCGCATTACCGCCCTTTTTTATAATCTCATATGCTGCCTCAGATGCATAAGGATTNGAGGTAGCAATTATACCCCTTGATGGTTTTAGATTTTCTGCACCGGCAGAGCCGTAAGAAAATATTAAAAAGAAAAGAAGAAAAAAAGATCTCATAACCTCTCCACAGTAATTAATTTTAGATACTATACAATTTTAATACCATTGTTTAGTTTCCTTATAATGATAAATTTAGGAAAAAAAAATTTAATAACTGATGTTGATGGAATCTTGGTTGGCAATGCTCATAATAAAGATGTTGCAACCGGTTGTACGGTCATCACACCGATAGAAGGATCACTTGCATCTGCAGATGTTCGAGGAGGAGCGCCAGGAACTCGTGAGGTAGGTGCTCTAAACCCATACAACCTAATTGATTCAGTTGACTCGATTGTTTTATCAGGGGGGTCGACTTGGGGATTNGANGCNGCAAGTAGTATTGCAAGTTCCATTGGTGNTGAAGGAAGGGGTTACAGGCCATCTCCAAAATCTAAGAATGTTCCAATGGTACCGGCCGCTATCTTATATGACCTAGCAAATGGTGGTGATAAAGATTGGTCAAAAAACCCACCNTATTCATCGCTTGGACTTGAGGCAGTTTCTAACCTATCTGATAAAATAGAACTTGGTAATTTTGGTGCAGGATATGGTTCTATAGCCGGATCATTAAAAGGTGGGCTCGGGAGTGCATCATTTGTTTCAAATGATGGAATACAAGTTGGTGGATTATTTGCAGTAAATAGTTATGGATCCGTTGTAAATAATGAAACAGGTCAATTTTGGGCAGCAACAGATGAAACTGAAAATGAATTCGGCGGCATGGGNGTTNCTACTTTTGCTCCAAACGATGCTTTGTCTGGAACAGCAGCTAGAGAGACGCTTCCAGGCCAAAATACAACAATAGGTGTAATAGCAACAAATGTTAAATTGGATTCTAAAGCAGCAAAAAGAATAGCTATTATGTCACACTCTGGAATGTCTCGAGCAATTAGGCCAATTCACTCACCTGTTGACGGTGATGTAATTTTTGTACTAAGCACGGGTACATTAAACAGAGAGNTAAGCCTTAATGATGTAAATACTATTGGAGAATTAGGTGCAAGAGTTTGCTCAAGGTCAATTGCGAGAGGTGTTTATGAGGCAGAAAGTATCTTNGGAATAAAATCATGGAGAGAAGTATATGAATAATTCTTTCTTTGTTATTTTTAGTTTATAATGTTTGGAATGCGCCGGTAGCTCAGCTGGATAGAGTACTTGACTACGAATCAAGGGGTCGGGAGTTCGAATCTTCCCCGGCGCGCCAATGTTAAATGACTGTGGGAAATATGGATTATTTACTTTTATTTTTTTTAATACTTTTACTGATCATTGTATTAATAATACTAATTAATATAAGAAAAAATGATGAAAAAAACTCTTACTCAAAAGATATTTTTCAAGAATACGATAAGAAGCAGCAAACTCAAAATGAATCTCTAAGCCGACAAGAACAAGCGCTATCTGATTTAAAAGTTAAAATTCAAGACTTTCAAGAACCTCTACAAAAATTACGTAATTATTTATCTGGAGGAACTAAGGCAGGGCAATTTGGTGAATGGTCGCTTAAAGCAATGATGCAAGATATATTCCCAGAGGACAGGTACAAAGAAAATGAAGAAATCATTATTGGCTCAGGACAAAGAGTTGAATTTGCCCTAGTCCTTCCAGGTGGGCTTCTTCAACCAATTGATGCAAAATTCCCGTCTGGTTTATATGATAACTACCTTAATGCATCATCAAATGGAAATCGAGATCAAGTCAATTCATCAAAAAGAGAAATAGAAAGACATGTTAAAAATGATGCTGAAGATATCCAGAAAAAATATATAATAGACGGTAAGACTTCAGATATTGGTATCATGTACATACCTAGCGAGAGTCTCCTTCAGTTAATAGATTCAATGAGCCTTCGTGAAGACTTGTTTAGAGATTATAGGGTTCTTCTTTTAGGTCCAAATTCTCTAGCAGCCTATTTAATAAGTGTCTCAATGAATTTTCGTGTTGAATCTTTTAATGAAAGAGCTTCAGAAATAATGGATGAGTTTGGTAAATTAAAAAAAGAATTTGATAAATTTAGTAATTCCACCAATGATTTAAGAAAAAAAGCCGAAGAAATATTAAATAAAATTGATGATTACTCTACAAGAGAGAGACAAATGTCAAAAGCTATTAATAATATGAATAATCTGGATGCCAAAAAAAAATAATATTATTTAATCTGAAATTTGACTTAACTATACATAGGTTCTATAAACCCCTGAAGTATCAATATTAAGGTTATATTATGAAAAGAACATTCCAGCCCAGCAATCTAGTCAGGAAAAGACGTCATGGCTTTCGCTCAAGGTTACAGACCGTTGGTGGAAGAAATGTCCTATCAAACAGAAGAGCTAAAGGTAGAAAATCTCTATCAGCTTAAATTATGAAATCTGAAAAAAATCAAAATGTATCCACTAAAAAAGTGAACATTCTTGATAAAATAACCAAAAGATCTGACTATATTCGTGCATCAACAGGATCTAATAAGAGAACATCAAGTCTTCACTTACAAAAATTTAAAAGAGAGGATGAAGGAATTCCTCGTTACGGGGTTACTGCAACAAAAAAAATTGGTATTGCTGTTGATAGAAATAAAGCTAAAAGAAGACTTCGTCATGCAATAAAAGAAGTGCTTCCCAAGTTAGGTAAAAATGGTTACGACTATGTTGTTGTTGCAACAAAAAATACAAATACTCTTCCCTGGGAAGTAATAAAGTCTGATTTAGAAAAAGCATTTAAGGAATAAAAGGATGAATGATACTTCGAGATATATAGTCGCAATTGTTTTGGCTATGGTTATTTTATTTAGCTGGCAAATAATTTTTCCGGTTGAAGAACGGGTTTCTCCAAATAATATTATTGAGAATAGTCCTAATTTATCTCCTGAAGAAACTAAGGATAAAAATTTTATCACGACTGTTAACCAGGAAACATGTTCTTCGACTCCAGTCATAATAGAAAACGAAAGATTAGAAGGATCTATTGACCTTTGCGGAGCAAAAATAAACGAAATATTCTTAAAAAAATTTAATACTTCTACAGATGAAAATAGTGACTATGTTCAATTATTTAGCAACTCATCATATTGGGTTAATGCGGGTTGGTTAGCCCCAAGGGGTGCAGATTTTTTACTTCCAGACGAAAATTCACTTTGGAAACTGGAATCACAGAGTACCATTCTATCCCCAAGTAGCCCTGTTATAATTTCATGGGAGAATGAACAAGGTCTGAAATTTTTTCAAACTTACTCTGTTGATGAGAATTATTTATTTACATTTAAACAAGAGGTAGAAAATAACTCTTTAGGCTTAATTACATTATTTCCTTTTAATCAACTTTCTCGTCAAGAACTTCCTAGTGATAAATCAATAGGACTGCTTCATGAAGGTCCAACCGGCTGGTTTGATGATGAACTTGAAGAAGAAGATTATGATGATATTGAAGAAAATGATTTCCGTAGAGAATTCAATTCCGGGTGGATTGGTATTAGAGATAAATATTGGGCTACAGCAATAAGTTCACTAGATGAAGGGGCTAAAAAAGCTCACTTCAAAATGTCTTCTTTTGATAATAAGAATATATATAGAATTGGCTATACTGGTGAGGCTATAAGCGCATCTGCAGGTTCGAAATTATCATCAAGTGGATTAATTTTCTTAGGCGCTAAAGAGGTTGATTTAATTGACAATTATTCAAATAATAAAAATTTACCTAACTTTGATCTCCTTATTGACTGGGGATGGTTTTATTTTATATCAAAGCCTTTATTTTATATTTTAGATTTCCTTTTTTCTTATACGGGTAACTTTGGAGTGGCAATTTTACTATTAACGGTTTTAATTAAACTTGTTTTCTTTCCAATTGTTAATAGATCCTATGTTCAAATGGCAAAAATGAGAAAAGTTCAACCAGAAATTGCAAAAATGAAAGAGCTTTACGGCGATGATCGTCAAAAAATGGCTCAAGAAATGCAATCTCTATATAAAAAAGAAGAATTAAAACCTTTGTCTGGCTGTCTTCCAGTTTTCATACAAATACCAGTATTCTTTGCATTATATAATGTTCTATTAGTAACAATAGAAATGCGGCATGCGCCTTTTTTTGGATGGATAAGAGATCTCTCTGCGCCCGACCCTTTATCTGTATTCAATCTATTTGGTCTAATTAATTGGGTGCCACCTCAAATATTAATGATTGGGGTCTTTCACCTTTTGTTTGGATTGACTTTCTTGTTACAAACAAAGTTAAATCCTGCACCCACAGACCCTATTCAAAAAACTCTGTTTACTTGGATGCCTATATTCATGATTTTTATAGCAGCTAATTTTCCAATTGGACTTGTAATTTATTGGGCATGGAATGGTCTTCTATCAATAATGCAGCAAGCCTATATTATGAAAAAACAGGGAATGGATATTGCTCTTTTTGAAAACTTTAAAAGAAAAGATAACTCTATCGATTAATTGAGCTATGGTAGATATTAATGATGGAACTAAGATTTTAAAAAACAAAAAAAATCTTTTTTTAAATAAATGTAATTTTGTTAAAGGTGTTGCCTCTATTGATGGATTAGAGCATTCAAATATTCCAGAGGTAGCATTCCTTGGCCGCTCAAATGTTGGTAAATCAAGTTTATTAAATGCTATTACCAAGAGATCAAAACTAGCTCATACATCGAAAACGCCTGGTAGAACTCAAGAATTAAATTTCTTTTCTTTTGGGGAAGATATCCCGATATTGAATATTGTTGATATGCCGGGCTATGGTTTTGCTAAAGCATCCAAAACGAAAATTGCTGAGTGGACTGAGCTTTCAAGATACTATTTATTAAATAGATCAAATTTAAGAAGGGTATTTCTTTTAATAGATGCTCGGCATGATATAAAGCCATCTGATGAAGAAATAATGTTTATGTTAGATAATTGCGCTGTATCTTATCAAATAATTTTAACTAAAATTGATAAGATAAAAGATAGAAATAAAAAAATTTCTGATACAGAAAATTCTGTAAAACATCATGTTGCTGTTCATCCTATTGTACATTCTACATCATCGTACAAAGAGATTGGACTTGATGAAGTAAGAAATGAAATATCTTCTCTAGTAGATTAAAGTCTTCTAGACTATAAGAAAGAGAAATTTATGAGAAATCACTATGAATAAAGATAAAGGTGCGGTTAAAGATTGGTTAAATAATGCTGATATTTTAACAGGTGCGCTNCCTTACATGCAAAAATATAACGGATCAATCATTGTCATTAAGTATGGCGGTAATGCAATGGCTGATTCTGATTTAGTTGAATCATTCTGCAATGATATTGTTTTTCTAAAGCAAAGCGGTTTGAAACCTGTGATTGTACATGGAGGCGGTCCACAAATTGGATCAATGCTTGAGAGATTGGGTATAAAAACAAAATTTGAGTCTGGTATGAGAATTACAGATGAAGATACATTGGAAGTTGTTGAAATGGTTCTTGCCGGAAGAATTAATAAAAATATAGCCTCAAAAATTAATTCGTCTGGAGGAAAAGCTGTTGGTATCTCTGGCAAGGATGGGTCTATGATAGTTGCTGAAAAGCTTACAAAACAAAATGGTTCTAATGAATCTAATATCGAAAAAATTATTGATTTAGGTTATGTAGGGTTTCCTAAAAAAATTAATAATACAATCATAGAAACTTTGATTAAGGACGATTTTATTCCTATTATTGCTCCATTAGGAATTGGAGTTGATGGAAAAACATACAATATAAATGCTGATACTGCAGCAGGCGCTATAGCATCTTCATTAAAGTCCAAAAGACTGCTTATCTTAACCGATGTTGAGGGTGTGATAGATTCAAATAATAATCTTTTAGAAGAAGTTAATGGGAAAAAGATAGACGAAATGATTGAATCTGGTGAAGTCTCAGGAGGTATGATTCCAAAATTGAATACTTGTCTAGATAGCGTAAATAATGGCGTAGATGCGGCAGTTATTGTCGACGGAAGAGTAAAGCATGCTGTTTTACTTGAACTGTTTACTGACCATGGCGCCGGAACACTAGTCCGATAGGAAATAGAAATGAGTCTATCTTTAATTAAGAGTTGGGTATTTGACCTAGATAATACCCTATATGATCCAGAAGAAGATATATTTAGTCAGATAGATAAAAAAATGACATCATTTATATCAAAACGTTTTGATATTAATACCAATGATGCATTTAATATTCAAAAGGAATATTTTTTGGAATATGGAACTACTCTTGCAGGACTAATGAATGATAAGAATAGTAATATTGATCCAGATGAATTCCTAGAATATGTTCATAATATAGATTTAAAATCATTAAACCCAAACCTTGAGCTTAAAAAAGCAATAACTAATCTTATTGGACCTAAGTTTATTTTCACAAATGGGACAAAATATCATGCAGAGAATGTAATAAGAAAACTAGATTTAGAAAATGTTTTTGAATTTATTTTTGATATTAAGGCAGCTAATTATATACCAAAACCAAATATTGAAACTTATGATTCATTTTTTGAATCAACAGGTATTAATCCAAAAACTTCTATTATGTTTGAAGACATGGGAAGAAATTTGATACCTGCAAAAGATTTAGGTATGACAACTGTATTAATTAAAAGAGAAATACCCAATCAAGATAATATTTTTCAGGATAAAAAATACTCTGATATTTGGGGACAAGACGTTCCCGCTGATTATATTATTGACGATTTGGCAAAGTTCCTAAATAACATCTAAATAAATAACTTTAATTATAATGAGTAAATAATGAATACTGAAAAAATTGAAATAATTGAAAATGCTTTTGAAAATATTAATGATATCAATTCTAGTTCTTCGAGCGATATCATTAGTGCCATTGAATCAACAATTAACGATATAGATAATGGAAGTATTAGAGTAGCTGAAAAAATCAATGAAGAATGGATTATTAATCAGTGGATAAAAAAAGCAATACTTCTTTATTTTCGAATAAATAATATGAAATTAATTTCAGGAAGCCCAGGTAATAGTAACTGGTGGGATAAAATAGATTCTAAATTTAAAGACTGGGATGAAGAAAATTTTACTGAAGCGGGGTTCAGAGCAGTACCAGGGTCTATTGTAAGAAAGGGTTCTTTCGTTGCAAAAGGATCTGTTTTAATGCCGAGCTTTATTAATATTGGAGCATATGTTGGATCTGGAACTATGGTTGATACATGGGCAACAATTGGATCTTGTGCTCAAATAGGTTCAGATTGTCATATTTCAGGAGGGGCTGGAATAGGCGGTGTTCTTGAGCCATTACAAGCAAATCCAGTGATCATAGAAGATAATTGCTTTATAGGGGCGAGATCAGAGGTGGCCGAAGGTGTTATTATTAGAGAGGGATCTGTTTTATCAATGGGTGTTTATCTTTCTTCGTCTACTCCAATTGTTAACAGAGAAACAGGGGAAGTTATCCGTGGAGAAGTTCCTCCTTATTCTGTTATTATTCCTGGTACATTTTCTCCCAATAATGATAGTTCAAAACCTTCACTTTATTGTGCTATAATAGTCAAAACTGTCGATGAAAGAACCCGATCCAAAACCTCAATTAATGAGCTTCTTAGAGATTGATAATATGAAAGATATAGGTACTGCTAACCCAATTGAATTAACTAAAACTCTAATTAACTGTCGCTCTGTAACACCAGAAAATGATGGGGCAATAGAGCAAGTATCCCATTGGTTGGAAGAAATTGGGTTTAAATCAGAAATACTTAACTTTGAAGAAGAGGGAACAGCCTCAATAAAGAATCTTTGGAGTAAAATGGGTAGTAAAGGACCTACAATATGTTTTGCAGGTCATACAGATGTTGT
This sequence comes from Rhodobiaceae bacterium, assembly GCA_002704345.1. GTDB lineage: Bacteria > Pseudomonadota > Alphaproteobacteria > MED-G09 > MED-G09 > MED-G09. Next base: position 10,424 of record PAGD01000008.1, read on the forward strand.
ACCTACTGGGAACATTGATGAGTGGTCGTCTGATCCTTTCGATGCAAATGAAGTTAATGATAAGATTATCGGACGAGGCGCTGCAGATATGAAAGGGTCAATAGCATCTTTTATTTCAGCAACAAACAGATTTGTTAAAGAGTATCCTGACTTTCCAGGATCTATAGGTTTTATAATTACAGGAGACGAAGAAGGCTGCGCCATAAATGGTACTAAAAAAATTTTAACATGGATGAAGTCTAACAATATTTCTTTTGATGATTGTATTGTAGGAGAGCCTACCAATCCAAATTCGCTTGGTGAAATGATTAAAATTGGAAGAAGAGGAAGTGTTAATGGTGTTATAACTGTTAAAGGAGTACAGGGTCATGTTGCATATCCTCATTTAGCAGATAATCCAATTCCAAAGTTGATAAAAATTTTAGAAAATTTGATTAATNAAAAGTTAGATGACGGTACAGAACACTTTCAACCTTCTAATATTGAAATCACATCAATTGATATTGGNAATACAGCGACCAATGTAATACCGAAAGAAGCATNAGCTAATTTTAATATCAGATACAACGATATTTTTGATAGAGAAAAAATAGAAGAAGAAGTCCACAATAGGATAAGGAGTCTTAATTACGACTATTCTATTAAATTTGAACATTCAGGCGATTCTTTTCTTACTTCACCAGGGAAGCTCACTAAAAATTTATCAAAAATCATTGAAGATCAAACTGGAAATACACCAGAATTATCTACATCTGGAGGTACATCTGATGCAAGATTCATTAAAGATTATGGAAATGTTGTCGAGTTTGGATTAATTGGCGCCACTATGCATAAAGTAGATGAGTCAGCATCTATTAAAGATATTAAAAATCTCACAGAAATTTATTATCAATTACTAAAAAAGTATTTTTATTAATAATCGACTTTCATTAAAAAAAGCCCTTCTGAAGGAGCTACAGGCCCGCAGAGTGTTCTATCTTTTTTCTCAAGAATTTCTTTTATCTTTTGACTTTCCCACTTACCTTCTCCAACTAACTTTAATGAACCGGTAATTGATCTAACTTGATTGTGAAGAAAAGATTTCGCAGAAATTAGAATACTTATCTCTAATCCAGACTGTTCTATAATAATTGAGTCAATTGTTTTGACTGGAGATTTTGACTGACAGTGCGTTGAACGAAAAGTTGTAAAATCATGATTCCCCTCTAGATATTTCGAAGCTTGAATCATCAATTTAACATCTAAAGACTGTCCAACTCTCCAGTATTTACCTTTATCAAGAGTCAATGGGGGCCTTCTGTTCATAATATCATATCGATAATACCTTTTTTTTGCTGAAAACCTTGCATGAAAATCATCAGTGACCTCTTCGGCTTTTATGACAGCTATAGGGTGAGGCTTAAGATGATTGTTTATTGCTTCCCTTATTTCATTGGCATTAGTTTGTCTTTTTAAATCAAAATGAATAACTTGACCAAGAGCATGAACACCTGAGTCAGTTCTACCGGCGGCATAGATTTTAACATCTTCATCAGAAAAGTTTTTAATTGCGGCTGCAAAAAAATCCTGAACCCCACTATTATCTTTTTGACTCTGCCAACCATTAAATGGAAGGCCATCATACTCTATTGTTAATTTCCAACGAGATGACATTAGTTCATAATATAGCCAATATTAATTGGGTTACCTCTTAAAAAGTCATCTACTTTCATTTCCTTTCCGCCCTCAGGCTGAACATTTAAAATCTTTAAAGAATTTTCTCCACACCCAATAATTAAAGAATCCAAAACTTCACCAGGCTTCCCACAAAGACCACTCTCTTCAGCATCTAAAATTTTTATTCTTTTGTTTTCCTGAGATTCAAACCAAGTACCTGGAAATGGGTTCAATGCTTTTATAGAAAGAAAAATTTCTTGAGAGGTTTTTGACCAATCTATTCTACTCTCACTTTTCAAAATTTTTGAAGCATATGTAATACCTAAATTCTCTTGAGGAATTGCAGTAATTGATCCCTTTACATACTGTTCTATAATATTAATTAACTCTGATGCAGCCTTGTAAGATAATTTATCATGAAGAAATTCGGCATTATGCTCGTAATTAATTGGAACCTCAAAATTATTAAGTACTGATCCAGTATCTAAACCCTCATCCATTAACATAAATGAAATACCTGTATATTTATCTCCAGCCATCATCGAACGTTCTATAGGGGCAGCCCCCCTCCATCTTGGCAAAATAGAAGCATGAATATTAAGACAACCAAAACGAGGTAACTCTAAAACCTCCTTTGGTAAAATTATTCCATATGCAGATACTATGATTATATCAGGGGCAATTTCTTCTAGAGTATTAATTGAGTCTTTTTCGTTAAAATTAAAAGGTGTTAAAACAGGTATATTATTTTCGAGGGCTAGATCGTGGATTGGAGAGTTATTTTTTCTCATACCCCTTCCTGATTTTCTCGGAGGCTGGGTATAAACTGCCTCTAAACTATGCCGACTATTAATTAACTCTTGTAATGGTTTAATTGAAAAAACTGGGGTCCCCATAAAAACTATTCTAAGAGACGATTGAGAAAAAGGATCCTTAATCATTTTTCACCAGGGTCTTGGTTACGACTTTTAATAGATTTTTTTATAGCCCTATCCTTCTTTAGCCTTGATAAGTAATCTACAAAAACAATACCATTAAGATGATCCATTTCATGCTGAATAACTGTTGCCATCATTCCTGAATAACGGATATTTTTTTCAGAGCCATTAACGTCTAAGAAACGAACATTACACTCATCTGGTCTTTCAATCTCTTCCCATACACCAGGAACTGATAGGCAGCCTTCCTCAAAAGTACTAAGATTTTCAGCAGGATCTAATATTTCAGGGTTTATAAAGATATGAGGATCCTTATTCTCTTCATCACGAGAAATATCAATAACTAACATTCTTTTAGGGATTCCTATCTGAATGGCTGCAAGCCCAATTCCAGGGGCCGCATACATAGTTTCAAGCATATCATCAAGTATACTCAATATTTCCTCATCAATATTATCAACTTCTTTGGATACAGTTTTTAATAAAGGATCTGGAACTGTTATAATTTCTTTAATTGCCATTTCTCTTGATAAACCTACTACAAAAAGAGTTCAAGTCAGATATTAAGGATTTTAGAAAGGTTGTCGTGACTTTAAAGCCGTCTGGAGAGTTCCATCATCCATATAATCTAACTCTCCTCCAACTGGAACACCGTGAGCTAGCCGTGAAATCTTTACACTACAATCATTCAATTGATCGGTGATATAATAAGCCGTTGTTTGTCCATCAATAGTAGCATTCATTGCGAGAACGATTTCGTTTACCTCAGAGTTTTTAGCTCTTTCAATTAAACTATTAATACCTAAGTCTTCGGGGCCAATTCCATCAATTGCAGATAATGTTCCACCCAAAACATGGTACATACCATTATGTACTGAAGCTCTCTCAAGGGCCCATAAATCTGCTATTTCTTCAACTACAACTATAACCGAAACATCCCTTCTTTTATCATTACAGACTGAGCAGATTTCTTCAGTATCTAAATTTCCACAAACTTTACAATTAACAATTGAGTTTGCAGTAGCTATAAGAGATTCTGCTAGCGGCTTCATTAACGATTCAGGTTTCTTTAAAAAATTAAGGGCCATTCTTCTTGCAGATCTTGGTCCAACCCCCGGAAGACGAGCTAGTAATGATATTAAGTTATCAATTTCAGAATTATTCATTATTACTCCTCTTTAGAGTTGTCATTTTCTACTATCGAAAGTTTTGGAACTTCTTCGATTGATTTAATAGATGTATTTTTAAATTCTTCCAATGTTGCTATATATATTGGGTGTTTTTCAATATTACCCCTAATCATTAAATCAGATTCTTCTCTTTCTTGGTTAATTGTTTTTTTTCCTTGTGAAGAAGAAAGTAAGACTATCCATTTTTTTTCAGTCCATTCAAAAAGTTTTTTTGAGAGATCGGATGCTATTGACTCTGATCCATTTAGAATATTAATTTCAATTTTTCCTGTATCAAAAGACACCAGACTTACATTATTCTCCAAGTCATACTGAAGTCTAGCATCCTTGTGTAATCTCGCTAGTTGAATAATTTCATTGAAATCTTCTGGAGTTTTTTTTGTTGCAACCTCCTTAATTAAGGTTTCCTCTGGTTCTTTTTTTTCTGAAGAACTTGATATCATGCTTACTGAGGGTTTTGACTCTAATTTAGGAGTTTTTTTTTCAGCCAATGAGATGTCTTTGCCATCAAATTTTTTTATAATTTCATCGGGTGTAGGAAGATCTGATATATAACACATGCGAATAACAGCCATCTCCAAAGCTGAAAGTGGTTTTGAAAAATTCTTTATTTCATTTGCGGCCTTTAATATCATTTGCCAATACCTNGATAAATTTTTAACACTCTCTCCTTCAATAATTTTTTTAAGTCTANTAATATTTTCNGGNCCAAGTGATAAGTTATCTTCATTTTCTTGAGTAACTTTATGGCGAGTCATCTCATGAACTAAATCACCAAGAACTTCTATTAAATTTGATGGATCAACGCCAATATCAACCTGATCTCTAATTTCTGTCAATGCAGACTCTACATTACCATTTGAAATATACTCAAATAAATCAATTATTCTTCCTTGGTCTGACAACCCAAGCATTTTACGAATCAAATCTTCTGACAAGGCCTCATCATTTTCAGATAAAGCAATTGCCTGATCAAGAAGTGAAAGACTATCTCTNGCTGAACCTCCCGAGGCTCTNGATATTAAACCAATAACAGAGTCATCNATTTTAATATTTTCTTTAGAGCATACTTTAAGAAGAAGAGATCTTACTANCTCATTATCAAACCTTCTTAAATCAAATCTTTGACACCTGGAAAGTATTGTTAAAGGAACTTTTTGCACCTCAGTTGTCGCAAAAATAAATTTTACATGTGATGGAGGTTCTTCGAGNGTTTTCAATAATCCATTAAAAGCAGCCTTTGATAACATATGGATTTCATCAATAATATATATTTTAAATCGTGCAGAGGATGGAGAGTAATTAATTGAATCAATAATTTCCCTTATATCTGCTATTCCAGTTCGTGAAGCTGCATCCATCTCGATTACATCAATGTGTCTTGACTCCATTATCTCAAGACAATGATATCCAATCTCCTCCATATCGATATTAGGCTTATCTATTGAGTTAGTTTTATAATTTAATGCACGCGCTAATAAACGCGCAGTTGTTGTTTTGCCTATACCCCTTACGCCAGTCAACATATAAGCATGAGCAATTCTATNGATTTTAAATGCATTTTTTAAAGTCTGAACCATAACCTCTTGACCCATAAGGTCGTCAAAATTTTGAGGCCGATATTTTCGAGCCAAAACTTTATATCCTTTTTCTNAGTCTACTGTATTTATGCTCTCAGGCGATGATGATAGAAAATCATTTTGATTTTGATCAGGCATGGTTGGAGTTTCGACGTTATTCGAATCTGCAGTTTGCTCTGACTTGTCTAAAGTATCCAAAATATCCTCTCAAATTACTTATATACGAATCTTTATTAATTCTAAACTCTTATAGAAAAAACCAATAGCCTATTAGACTAATAAAGTTTAGTAGAATAGAATAGTGGAGGAGTTTTTAATGAAGGTCTACCCAAATATATTTAGCAATAATCCATTAGATCGAGTTTCTTATTTGAGATCTGATCCTGAGTGGATAAATAAAATGACNATTGATAGTAAATCAATGTTTGTNCCTTTTTCAAAAGGACAACCATTTGTATCAACAATTTCAGGACTCACATCTAAAAACGCTTTAGAGAACCAAGCAAGTCCAGCCTGGTTCCCTTATAGTTTTTTCGATAATGAAATTATTGAAAATTCTACTATTATATTTTTAGGTTTATTAGATGATATNGCCTTTTTTGCAATAGACTTGTCAAAAATTCATGATGCCGAAAATCAAGCGAATCTAAAAGATATGGGAAGTTTCGAAGATTTAATGGCACTTTCATCACAACCAATTGAGTCTGGTGAACTTGCAATGCTAGGCCAAGCAAAAGCTATTTTCGAATGGCATAATAGTCATACATATTGCTCAAGGTGTGGTGAAAAAAGTAATATGGTTGAAGGTGGATACAAAAGAGTTTGTAATCATTGTCAATCAGAGCATTTTCCCAGAACCGATCCAGTTGTCATAATGTTAGCTACCTATAATGACCATGCATTTCTTGGAAGACAAAAGAGATTCCCCCCGGGTATGTATTCTGCATTAGCAGGTTTTATCGAGCCAGGAGAATCAATAGAAGAAGCCGTNGCAAGAGAGCTTAATGAGGAAGCAGGTATAGTGATCAATAATGCCTCTTATCACTCTAGTCAGCCATGGGCATTTCCAAATTCGCTAATGATTGGATGTATTGCTGAGTCAACATCTGAGAAATTTAAACTTGATGAAATAGAGATTGATGAAGGAAGATGGTTTACAAGAACAGAATTAACAAATGCTATTAATGGTGGTGAAAACTCAAAATTTTTTGTACCTCCAAAAATGGCAATCGCACATCATCTTATAAAAGCCTTTGTAGAAAATAAATAATTGTAATGGAATACAAACTACTCTTAATCCTTTTTGTAATTATTATTGGAACACTTGGTCCAATTCAAACAGGTGTGAATGCGACACTTTCAAGCTATTTATCTCATCCATCACAAGCGGCTTTAGTTAGCTTTCTTGGTGGAGTAATAATTTTTTCTGTAATTCTCTTTTTTTTGAAGCCAACTTTACCTAGTTTAGATGTACTCAAAAAAATTCCTTTTTGGGCATTTACAGGTGGCCTTATGGGGGCATGCATAGTTTTCGGGGCAATTATGATTGCACCAAAAATAGGTGCTGCAACATATGTGAGTACATTTATTACAGGTACAATTGTTATGTCACTTATATTAGATCATTTTGGATTAATGGCCTTTGAAACAAAGCCTATTGATTTGTGGACTATTTTTGGTGCATCTCTGGTTATCACAGGAATGATGATTGTTAATTTTAGGTAGTTAATTTATTTCATTACCAAGTAAGTAAGGATTTTTACTATTTAATAATCCTTTATACATTAAACCATCCTTCATAACTGTATCTATACATTCCTTATTTTGGAGAACAGTAATATCCTCTAAAGGNTTTCCTTTAATAATCACTAAATCAGCTAACTTTCCTTCTTCAAGCGTTCCTAAGGAACCATTTGGATCCATGGCTTTACCGCCAAGACTTGTAGCAGCATGAAGGGCTTCAGCATTTGAAAAACCAAAAAGATTAACATAGTGCTCTAAATCTTTTGCATAAGTGCCATGGGGAGCGATATCGAGACCGTAATCACCCCCAACAAGAATACGAATACCTTCTTTTTTCATACGCTTATAAGATATAATTGTCTNTTCAACCTCTTTTCGATAAGCATCAACCTCTTTACTATCTTTTGAAAATCCCATTTTCTCTGAATTCTCTAAAAATGCTATTTCCCAAGCAATTGCAGGTCCAACAAAAAGTTTATCTTTATTCTCTGCCAAAAGTTCTAAAGCTTCTTCATCAATATAATTTGCATGACCAATAAAATCGATNCCCGCCCTANCCGCCTGTTTAACAGCCTCTGCTGAACGAGCATGACAAGCAACTTTCATTTTTTTTCTGTGAGCCTCATCGACAAGGGCATAAACTTCTTCATCTGTATAACCAAGATCACCAGGTCTGCCTTGAAGAGAAATTAGCTCGCCATCAATCATAACTTTTACTACATCAACTCCATTCTTCCATAAGGTTCTAACTGCTTTCCTTATTTCCCATGGGCCATCTGTAATCATTGCTAGTCCGTCAGTTTGTGGCTTAGCATAATCTGGATAGGTATCNGCGTTACCACCAATTGCACATATATCCCTACCACCCGCAAGNAGTCTAGGGCCAGGAATTGTTCCGCTATTAATTGCGTTACGTATAAATACATCAATCCTATGGACTGAACCAAAACTGATNGCTGATGTAAATCCTGAGCCAAGCATTATACGTGCATTNTCAACTGTCTTAATCACTGCTTCTTCAACTGGTGTTTTATCTAATTCTAAAGGTCCGTTATTAGTATATGATAAATGTGCATGCGACTCAGTCATCCCAGGTATTACAGTTTTTCCTTCAAGATCAAATACCTCAAAGTCATTTGATGAACTATTAAAACCAGACGAAGGTCCAGAATAACGAATTATATTTTCATCAATAAATATTGTTGCATCATTTATTAATAAGTCATCATCTCCCCTAAAGAGATTCAGATTTGTTAATATCTTTTGTTTACTCATTTCGCTATCCTTTATTCATAATCTAAGAAGTTTAATTGCATTTTCAGTTAAACTTGGAGCAAAGCTCTCTAGTTCTTTTGGGGTATCCCATCCACCAAGATTTGTTCCATATACTAATCGTTCAGATCCTACCAAGTCAAAGAGCATTCTTTGAGAATTTTCGCCATGAACATGCGCATCAAACCAAAGTTTTTTTAATTCATTTTTAAAACCATTTTTCTGAACACCCTCAGGAGCCCAATCTCTAAATGAAGACATTTCAGAAAATCTCTCAACGAGGTAAGGCATTGCACCTGCGCCGTGGGAAATACAAACATCTAGATTTGGATGGCGATCCATTACCCCTCCAATGATTAAAGTTCCTGCGGCAAGTGTTTCTTCATATGCATAACCGAGTATGATACTCATATCAAATCTACCCATTCTCCAATCATCAGGGCCTTTTGAACCACCAGTTGAAGATGGATGAAGAAATAGAGGTATATCAAGTTCGACAACTGTTTTATAAAAATCATCAAGCCTTGGATCATCTAAACCAAAAGGGTAATCTGTCCCAGTAGATACAGCTTTTAATCCTAAACTTTTAGTTGCCCTCTCCATTTCCAAGCATGCAGCATCTATATCCTGCATAGGTAGTGCAGCAGAGCCAATTAATCTATCTGGATATTGCGAAACAGACTCTGCCATAGCATCATTGTGAATTTTACAAAACTCTATGGCAATATCCTTCTCAATCCTATGAAACATTGTAAGTGGATTAGGGGAAAGAAGCTGAAGATCAATTCCTAACTTATCCATAAGTTCAATACGAAGATTGTTTTCCATAAAGACGGTATTATCATACTTCATTGGTTGCATTTTATAGTCGCCGATGCGAAAAAAATGAACTCCATTTTCATCAACCCCTGCCTCGGGGCCATACTTTCCAGCCATTCCGAAACATTTTTCTAGAATAATATGTGCATGTGTATCAATTATTTTATAAGACATTTAAACAACAACTAATCATCTGCAAAGAGAACTTTTCTTGCATTTCCGTCTTCATCGTAAACGGGTTTATTTTTTTCAATCAAATACATTTGATTTTCCGTACTTCTTATTCCAACTGAATTTAGCGCTTCCACCATTTGATGGTAGGTATGATGCGTAAAGTGAGCTACTAGAGAAGCCTCAGTCTCCCAGAGTTCATAAACTTGAATTCTATTATCAACACAAGGGTCAGCAGCAAAGCAATAACTTATACACCCTTCTTCTTCATTTCTTGTTGCTAATTGAATGTCAGCTGTAATTTCAATTACTTTATCTCTGGCTGATTTAGACTCAAAGTCTAAGACTGCAGACACTATGATCATATTAATCCTCCTAATTAAATATTAAAGATTATAAGAGAATTTAATCTCTCTCATATGCGGGATCAGATCTGTCACCTCTGCCAGGAGCTGGTCCAGGACCTTCTCTCCAACCTTTATCAGTTGCGGGCTCAAATCTAACCCAATCGTGAACGCCTTGTCTTTTTAGGATTTTCCATTCACCATTTCTTTTTTCAAGCTTATCAATATATCTTCCTGAAATAAAAATATCCTCATCTATTTCTGGATCATGATCAGCTACAAAACCACCTGAGTCACTAAAATCCTTACCTTTAGCCAATCTATGATAAGCTTGCCAATAGGACTCTGACCAAGCGAAATTACCGTCAACCTCAATAAGAACATTTCCTACAAGATGCTGTGTATGTTCCATTTTCTCTAAAATATCAAAAGCAAAATCACAAAATTGTGCAGACGGTCCTTTATACTCACCATGATGGTGAATAGAATCTTCATGAAAAACAGACTCAAGAAGCTCTCTATCAAGTCTATCAATAGCCCTGCAATATTTATAGACGACATCCATAATTGCCATCTTATCAGCAGCTACCTCTAATGAACTCATAACACCCCCTCCTTTTAAATTTTAGGCATCTCCTCCACTACCTCCAAAAAGATATTTATCAATATTTTCATGGAAATAACGAATTCTGTTTTCTTGTGATGGCATATAATCTCCAACATAACCTCGNGAACTAAGCCCCTTTTGTTGACTAGTCCAAATAGCAACATCCTCACTTATGCCCGGGCCAACATCAACTTCTGTGTAATGGCCTTGAACGTGAGGAACTTTAGTATTGATATTGGTTTCCAATCCTAGTGCTGGCGAATAATATTTTTCAACACCTTTTGGAAAAAGAGTAAGATACCAGTAATCAAATATACACTTTCCTGGTTCAGTTGGATGAGGACTTCCTCTTAACCACTGCATACCATCAGGCTTTACACTAAAAGACATATTTGGAAAAATTGTATAATGATAGTGATCCGTTAATTGAGTATCTTTAAATTTGCTAAAATCATAACCTTTTTCTTTATCTAGTTTACGTTTTTGTTTTTGTAGATCACCTCTAATATCAAGAAGCCGACCTTTATAATCTTTAGGATCCATATCCCAATACTCAATATGAGGACCTATCATCTCAAGGACTTTCTCCTCTTCTTCATAAACACTTACACTAGGGATAAAACCTGGCATAAGCATTCTAGAATGCATGCTTTCATACATATCAAATTGACAAGCTTGGTATTTTTCTTCAGCTACATATTTCAAGCCAGGATGGACGTAAGGGGTATGATAAGATTCGTTAAAATTGTCCTGAACACATTTCCAATTCCAATCGCCCTCAACAGATACCCAATGTGTCCTGATCATATCTGAAATTGGATAATCCTCTAGATGATCCATGATAGGACTTAAATAATCCCTTAGAGGTTTACAATCGGGATCTAAATTAAAGAAAATAAAACCCTGCCATATTTCTGTTTTTATTGGCATAAGATTTCTTTTCCCACACGGAGACCCTTGAAGAAAATCTTCTTCATCTGGTACCCATACAAGTTCTCCATCTAAACCAAATTTCCAAGCATGGTATGCACAATCAAAACTCTCTAAGTTACCCTCTTCAATTTGAACAAGCTGATTACCGCGATGCTGACAAACATTATAAAAACATCTAATTTTTAAATCTTCGCCTTTAGCACAAAGAATTGACTCAGGACCAAAGTCAAAAGTAAAGAAATCTCCTGGATTTTCTAGCTGTTGCTCTAAGCCAGCAACCTGCCAAACTTTAGTCCAAAGTTTTTCCCATTCTAATTCCATAAACTTTTTCGATGTGTAGCGGTCACCTAATATTGGTTTATTTCCAAGTTTTGGCTCAGGTTCTTTGCTCCAGTCTTCACTAAAAAGTTTATGAGCTATCGGTTTAATTTCAGATTGATTTGACAATTTTCTCACCCTTTTTTTATAACTAATATANAGAAAGTATAAATCAGCACAAAATGAGGCTAATAGTCAATAATTTAAAGATGAATAAATAAATTCTCTAGTTATTTTAAACCATTATTAGGAAGTGGTTCATCAGAAATCGAATTTAAGAATGCTATCATATTAGCTCTATCTTTTATTTTTCTTAATCCAGCAAATGACATAGAATTTCCTGGAGCATATTTCTTAGGACTTTTTAACCAGAGATTTAGATCCTGAACTGTCCAAGTTCCACCTATAGAACTTANGGATGCAGAATATGAAAATCCGTCGACTTTAGCTTTTGGTGCTTCAACAATATTCCATAACGAGGGACCCACCCTATTACCACCTGCGCTATTAAGGCTGTGACAGGCTGTGCACTTTTTTGATAATTTTGCACCAACTTCTATAGAAGCTAGAGCCAACTCCTCTTCAAAAGATAATTTTGGAGCTTGAATAATAACTTTCTTTTCTTCAATAGCTATNTCAGCAGGTTCACTTAAAGAAATATCTTCATTTAAGTCTAGATTTTGAATCGAACTAGATAATACTATCATGTTCTTAAATGCATCTATATCGCTTTTTTGTTGATTAATTTTTTTGACCAACTTATCTCTTCCGATAACAGAGTGCGATAAGACAGCTTCAATNTTTTGAAGGTCTTTATTAATTTTCTCTAAATGCTCTCTAGCTTTCTNTGGTGAATCAACNTACGCAAAAGAATCAATGATTCTTTCTTGCTGTAAAATTTCTTCAAGTAATTCTTTTCTTCCNACAACTGTATGAGGGATTCTTTTTTTATTAAAATCTAACGATTTTTTTAGATCAGCTAATTCAGACTTTACCTGATTAATTTTATTTATAGAGTTTGCACTTAAGTCTTCTAAAATTTTATCAACAAAAATTGAATTACTTAATGAAGTAAGAGATCCAATAACAATTAAAGTAAAAATAAAAGCTATAGATACCTTGGTTAGTTGTTTAAATATTTGATTAAAATTCATGAGTTTATTTCCAGCGGAAGTTATATAACATTTTTTAAAAATTTTACTAGGTAAATTTGTATTTTTTATATTTAGTGATAATTAAAATTAATTGTTTAAAATAAAAAATATGAATAATTTAATAATTATACCAGCTCGTTTAGAATCAACAAGATTACCAAATAAGCCCTTAGCCGATATTAAAGGTCTTCCAATGATCATACATGTTTTAAATAGAGGCCTTGAATCTTCGTGTGGCGATGTCATTGTAGCTACTTCCAATATTGAGATATTTGATGTTGTTAAATCATATGGTCAAACGGCCATTATGACTAATCCTGATCATCCATCTGGTTCAGATAGAATATTTGAGGCTTTAAATATTTTTGANCCTAAAGGAAAATATAAAAATATTGTAAACCTTCAAGGCGACTTACCAACAATTGATCCAAGTTTAATTAAATTAACATTTAAACTAATAGAAAATAATCAAGATGTTGATATTTCAACATTGGGAGGCATTATTAATAATGAGGATGAGCTCAATGACTTAAATNTNGTAAAAGCTTATGTTAAGAGGATAAATCAGTCTTTATATGCAAGCGATTTTATAAGATCACCTAAAGGATATGACAGAGAGAATCTTTTTCATCATCTTGGTATCTACGGCTACAAGAGAAAATCTTTGGAGAAATTTATAAAAACAAAACAATCAAAGAGAGAGTTAGATTTGAAGTTAGAACAATTAAGAGCCCTTGATAATGGGATGAGTATAGCAATAGATTTAATTGATAAAATTCCAATTGGTGTTGATACTGAAGATGATTTATATAAGGTAAGAAAAGAATTGAGCAATAAAAAATGACAAAGAAAATAGTTTATCAAGGTGAACCAGGGGCAAATTCTCATATCGCATGCAAACTTTTTGACTCACAGTTAGAATCAATTGCGTGTTCAACTTTTGATCATGCTTTTAACGAGATTATAAGTGGTAATAGTGATCTTGGTATGATTCCTATTGAAAACTCAATTGCTGGTCGTGTTGCTGACATCCATAGACTTATGCCTACTTCAGGCCTTAAAATTATAGGTGAATATTTCTTAGAGATTCAACATACCTTAATGGGAACTAACGAGTCTACCTTAGAAACTCTTAGTAGCGTCAGAAGTCATGAGATGGCTTTGAGCCAATGCAGGAACTCCATTGATGAGCTGAACTTAACAGCAACTGTAGCAGCTGATACAGCTGGCTCAGCTAGAGAAGTCTCAGAATTAAATGATATAACAATTGGTGCTATAGCGTCACCTTTAGCAGCAGAAATTTATGATTTGAAAATATTAAAAGAAAATATGGAAGACAAGGGTTTTAATACAACTCGTTTTCTTATTTTAAGTCAAAAAGAAAAAAAGCCAGAAGTTAATAATGAAAACACTATTACAACTCTAGTTTTTAAAGTTCGAAATGTTCCATCAGCACTATATAAAGCTCTTGGTGGCTTTGCCACCAATGGAATAAATATGCTGAAATTAGAAAGCTATCAGATAGATGGTAGCTTTTTAGCAACACAATTTTATGTTGATATTAAAGGGCATTGTGACGAAGACTCAGTTCAAAGATCATTGCATGAACTTTCTCACTATGCTGATGAAGTTAAAATCTTAGGCGTTTACCCTGCATCAAGAGAAAGATAAAAAAGGTGTGTAAGTTGTGTTAACATACACTTGAAAACCATATAATCCCTCAAAAAAAAATAGATTCATGTATTATTTTTTTAAATTTTATGTATAAATGTGTGAATAAAAATATTAAAAAAAAATCTTTAATGGGGATTAATAATGCTAGATACAGGAAATACCGCGTGGATTTTGACTTCCACAGCCTTAGTTCTTTTCATGACTTTACCAGGGTTAGCTCTTTTTTATGCAGGACTAGTTAAATCAAAAAATATTTTATCAGTACTTATGCATTGCATAGCGATTGCTTGTTTAGCCTCTTTGATTTGGTTAGGTGTTGGATATAGTATGGCTTTTTCAGAAGGCAACCAATGGGTTGGAGGACTACAAAAAGCATTTTTATCAGGAGTTGAAAGAGGCTCCTTGTCTGGTGATATTCCAGAAACTGTTTTCTTTATGTTTCAAATGACTTTCGCCATAATTACACCAGCTTTAATGGTTGGAGCATATGTCGAAAGGATTAAATTTAGCGCTGTTCTATTGTTTAGTGGCTTGTGGTTAATTGCTGTCTATGCACCTGTTACTCATTGGATTTGGGGTGGCGGATGGTTAGCTGAAAGAGGTATACTTGACTATGCAGGAGGTTTAGTTGTTCATTTAACTGCTGGGATATCGGCACTCGTATTAGCTGCAGCATTAGGGCCAAGAAAAGGTTTTCCTGACCAAGTCGACCCTCCACATAACCCTGCACTAGTTATGATTGGCGCATCAATGCTATGGGTTGGTTGGTTTGGATTCAATGCTGGTAGCGCCCTAGCAGCCAATGAAGATGCTGGAATGGCTATGTTAGTTACACATATTTCAGCAGGAACAGCTTCATTAGTTTGGATGGCAATTGATTGGATAAAGTTTGGTAAACCAACATTAATAGGTCTTGTAACNGGTACAATTGCTGGACTTGCATCAATAACTCCGGCTTCAGGATTTGTNGGCCCTATAGGCGGCCTCGTCATTGGATTCTCAGCTGGTATTATTTGCTATATCCTTGTTTCATTTGTTAAAAGCAGTTTAAGAATTGATGATTCATTAGATGTATTTGCAGTTCATGGGGCTGGGGGTGTCTTGGGAATTATCCTTGTTTCTTTCCTTGCTGATACTAGATTTGGAGGAGTTGGATATGCTGATGGTATGGATTCTATAAGTCAGCTTAGCGTACAGGGAATTGGTATTGCATCTGTTCTNGCGTGGTCAATAGTTGCATCATTAATAATAATTGTAATTGTTAAAACAACTACAGGTCTTAGAGTTGATCCAACAGTTGAGGAAGAGGGCTTGGATATATCTACACACGGCGAGACTAATTACAGGCAATAATTATTTACATATCATAATCAAAGAATATAATACCCTCTTAGAATAATTTCTAAGGGGGTTTTTTATGGGAAAAATAGATACACATAAACTTGCAATTGATGGGAAAGATCAAAAAAATCTTAGAGGNGATCCAATAACTAATGATCGTTACTTTTCGAAAGACTTCATGCAAAAAGAATGGGATCATATGTGGACTAAAGTCTGGTTAATAGCTGGAAGAGAAGTGCAAATAAAAGAACCTGGAGATTATATTGTTCATGACCTCATATCAGAATCTNTCATAATTGTNAGNCAAGATGATGGCTCTATAAAGGGATTTTATAATAGTTGTGCCCATAGAGGACAAAGGTTAGTTAACTTTGATAGCTCACAAGAATCNTTCAGGTGCCCATATCATGATTGGCAATTTGGATTAAATGGAGATGTAATAGGATGCCCAGATCCTGACGATTTTCCAGAAGGAAGCCCAATTGGAAAAAGAAAATTAGTAGAAGTTAGAGTAGATACTTGGGACGGTTTTATTTTTTATACAATGAATGATAAGGCTCCAGAATTATTGGAATATCTAGACCCCTTNCCGGAAATATATAAAAACCATAACTTTAAAGATCAAATAAGGGCACAATGGGTAAGAGTTGAACTTGATGTGAATTGGAAATTCTTTTGTGATAATTTTAATGAGTCTTACCATACTCGTTTTGTTCATCCACAAGTTCCTTCGGTAATTGACCAAGATCATTTTACTTCAAGATATGAGATGTTTCCAAAAGGGCATGCNAGAATNATTCAAATGGGCCGTCCTTCATTAAGGGATAGAGTTGCANAGGGCGAGGATCATCCATTTAAAGGTATATTAGAAGACTGGGGAGTTGATACATCCAAATATAAAGATTATGAAACACTTTCTGAGCAAGGTTGGGTGGATCTAAAAAAAGCAAAAAGAGAAAATTATAAAGAAAAAGGTTATTATCATTATGAAAATCTCTCAGATGAAGAGTTAACTGAAAGCCCTTTTCAATTTNTTTTTCCAAATATTGCGATGGGTGTTCAAGCAGATGGGTGTATTCTTTTAAATTGGTTCCCTCACCCTACTGATCCAGAAAAGTGTTATTTTGATCTATGGGATATGGGTTATCCAATTGGAGGCTCTGCGAAAGGAATAGGTAAAACAGGAAGAGATAATAATCAAGANTTTAACTCAACCTCAGCTGGTATCGGTGAAACAGGAAGAACAAGCAATCAAGAATATTTTTCTCGTACAAAAGTAAATCCAATTATACTTCAAGAAGTTGAATTAGACTTTCGTGATTATGATAATGGAAAGGGTGTAGAGGATTTATGGGATCATGTTGTTTATCAAGATTGGCAACTTACTGATGGACTAAGAAGGGGTGTAAGATCTAGAGGCTATCAAGAACCCTACCTTGCATCTCAAGAAACGAGAGTAAGATTTTTTCATGAAAAACTTCATGATTACTTAAATGGTAATCCGCCAAAGTAATAACCCTAAGGGTTATAAGGAAAACTAGGTAGACTAATATCTACAGGGTCCCATTCGCAAGCTGATGTACTCCAAAAGCTTGATTCTGCTTTAACCCAAGTTGAATCATCTAGGCTCCCTGCCTTTATGAATCTCAGATTAGGCTGCTCTGTAACATAACTAATGATGGGTGAACCACAGTCTGGACAGAATCCTCTATGTACATTTGTACCATCTGTACCAATAACAGAATAAATTTTATATTTATCATTAATTTCTAAATTTTCAGTTGGGATAAATATAATTGTAGCCTTACCGGAACCTGTTATCTTTTGACAATCAATACAATGGCAATGGCCCGCGGAAACAATTTTATCTCTATCAAATTTATAACGTATCTTTCCACATAAACATCCACCNGTTTCCATTNTAATCTCCATTAGTAAATATATTTATTCCATTTCTTTTATCCAATCATATATAAGAGGCAAAGCTTCTTTATGATTTAAACTTCTGCTTAATTCTGGCATCATTACACCTGGATCAGTTGAGGCCATTCTATATAAAAGAATCGAATCCTCTGGGTTTCCTGGATCAATAACGTAAGCCATTCCTCCACTNCCTCTTCCGGCGGCAACGGGTCTTTTTCGAATTCCAAGAGCAACACCATTATTTTGTTCAAGAGATAAATAAAACCCAGAATTTCCAGCAGANCCCCCTTTTCTATGACAATGTGCACAATTAGAATCTAAGTAAGCTCTAGCCCTCTCAGAAACAGAAAATGACTCATNATCCCAAATGGCTGGCTTGGATATTTTTCTCTTTGGTAAATTTGTTAATATTTGATTAGATTCCCAATANTCTAATTGATTTTTTTGACCTTCTTTATAGAGGAAATCTAAATTCATGTTTCGCCCCTTTGGCCCTATAGGTTTAATAACTTTATTGAGCTGGTGACAAGATTTACACTGATTAATATTTGGTACTCTATACCTTACACTTTGAGTAATTCCATTTTTATCTATCCAACTTGTCTCAATTGTTTTTCCGATAAATCTTATTTCTGCATCTGTTTGATTGTCATTCCAAATATAAGAAACTGGAACCCAACCTTCTTCCTTATGAATTAAAAGTCTTGTCTCAAGAAGTTCAAATCCTTTCTTTAAGTTTCGATCATCCANTGGATAAGCAAAAGTTTTTATTATTGTTGTACCAATAGGAAAATCAAAAACTTCTTCATGATTATAGCTTGCCACACTATTATCTGGCATTGAAACGAAACGAAATTTATAGGTATAATCTGAAAACAAAGGATTNGCTATNTGGTAAGGAACTACCCCTTCATTAGGAATCTGGCCCTTAATATCTTGAAAGAAATTATATTCCGATAATAATGGAAATGTCTCTGCTCTTAATGAACCAATTGATAAAAAAAATATAATTAAAATCTTAAAAAAAATCTTCAATTAATTTAATCCTTTTTGAAAACTACAGGTTGAATAGACTTTAATTCTCCACGGTAATTCTCATAATTAGTATCAACTTTATGAAGATAAGAAATTAAAAATTTTGTCATTAGCTTTAAATTAGCAAACACAGGAGTGTCTGAATTTGAATAATTATCGCCAAGAATTATTCTTTTAGAGCTCCGTATACCAATCCACTCTGTTAACGGCACTACTCCGTCCCAAATTATATCTGGCACTTTACCGTTTATAACTTCAGATATTGGACTAGCCCTAACCTTATCAACATTNAAACCATTATTAATTAATGAGTTTCCGTGAATAAAAACATTACTGGCTATTGGGTTATAATTTTTGTCTTCTGCTTCATCTTGATAGCTGGCAATAAGAATGCCAGCTGTTGCATTATTCTTAATTTCATTATTCTTTATTTCGACAAACTGATTTGCCATAACCATTATACCGGTTCCGTTTGGAGTATTTCCAACAATATTACCCTCGGGAGCGAAATTTTCAGTATCATTATTTCTGACAATATTGTTTTCAACTAAAATATGATGTCCTCCTTGTTGAGGAAGATCGGGTAAATCAAAAACTAATATACCACCTGTATTATGTTCACTTATATTACCAATAACTTCGGCGAAAAAACTATTCTCGATCTCAATTCCGGCAACATTATATCTAGCTATACTATTTAGAACTTTAATTCTCTCTGATTGACCTACATAAATTCCAGCATCAGAAGCGCCTATAGCAATACAGCCATCTATTAAAACATCAGTACTTTGAACAGGATAAAANCCATANGCTCCATTTGATTCTTTAGGNCCACCTGTCCATTCTGTTCGAACCCTTATNAAACTTATCCCNTTGGCNCCCTTAACAACAATTGCGTCGCCAATAGTATCCTCAACAGCAAAATCTTTTAAGATAACTCCATTTGAAGTAATCATAAGGCCTTCAGCACCTGATTTTTGATTTTTAAAAGATAATATTGTTTTATTTATTCCTTCACCAGAAATTGTGACATTATTTATATCTAAAGATAGACCATCCTCAAATTCAAATACTCCTTCCCCAAGCTTAATAATATCNCCGGGTTTAGATAAAATTAAAGCCTTTTGAATCTCCTCATATGAAAGAGGGCCTGGTTGAATTGTATTAGAAAACAAAGAGCCTGTTAAATTTATAAAAATAAGAAAATTTAAAAAAATAATCTTTAAAAAAAAATTTCTCATAATCATTATTGCCTATCAAACTTAATAGGTAGTTCCTTTAACTGATGTAAGAAAATACTTGGGTGGTGAGGGATTTCATCCAAATCTCTCATTAATTCTATATTCTTTATGCGTTCAAAAAAGTATTTGAANGCTGCATGCATTTCTGCTCTTGCTAAACTAGCCCCAATACAATGATGTGCTCCCGAGCCAAATGCTAGATGCTTTCCGACATCTTTCCTTTCAATATCAAAAGTCTCTGGATTACCAAAAACTTCTTCATCTCGATTAAGTGCAGCATATCTTACTAGCAAAGTACTTCCTTTTGGGATTTTAACACCCTTTATTTCACTATCAGCCATNGCAGTCCTAAACAANCCTTGTACGGGCGTTTCATAACGGATTGTTTCTTCAACAAAATTAGGAATAAGCTCATGATCGTTGATTACTTTTTGCATTTGATCTGGATGTCTTAACAAAAGCCACATTCCATGCGCAATTGAGCTAGTGGTTGTCTCATTACCACCGGTTAATAATTGATTAATCAAATCTTGTAACTCATCCTCGGTAAGCTTTCGCTCTCCATCAAAATCAGCATTAACTAGATCTGAAATAATNTCATCNGTTGGACTCTTTCTTTTTTTATCAAAAATACTCTTAAAATAATGCTGCGATTCAACCTCAAGCCTTGCAGCATTTTCCATCTCCTCTACAGAAGCCATGCCACTAGCTGGTATTAACATAGCATCTGACCATTCTTTAAATTTACCAAGGTATTCCCTTGGGACACCAAGTTGGTCAGCAATAATCGTACAGGGTATGGGTACTGCATACTGAGAAACAAACTCACACTCTCCTTTATCTATAAAGCCATCAATTAAATCATTTACAACATCAGAAATATAAGGGCCCATCTCCTTAACTCGGCTTAAAGTAAAAGCCTTATTTAAGAGTTTACGGTACTTGGTATGAATAGGTGGATCTGTTCTTTGAAGGGTTATTGGTTTTTTACCAAAACCTTCAGTATTCATTATCTCACTGTGACGTTTAACTCCTTCGCTCTCATAACCCTGNTGATGTGAATATGTATTTGAGTAAGTTTCGGTATCTTTTANTACCATTCTTGCATCATCATATTTTGTAATCATATAAAAACCAACTTCAGGTATTTGATATACAGGACACTCTGATCTCAAGGTTTTATAAGCCTCATACGGACAACTTTGAGTTGCAGGATCTAAAAAGCTTATTGATTTAATATCTAGTTTGCTCATAAATAACTCCCTTAAATTATTTAATTATACTTTATCCCAGTTATGACTTTTTATCCAATCTTCAAAATAAGTTGGCTTCAAATTAAGTGATTTATATAAAGGATTCATATCAACTGCTAACGGTGACGGATTTTGTTGATTATACCAACTATAAAATGCTGCCATACCTCCATAAATTGACTGATCTTCATAAACTTCAGATCCAGTTACTAATTTACTCATAGCTCCTGCAAAATTTTGAGGCTCCAAGCTCTTAAATATAATTTCACGACCAAGNGCTCTAGAAAATCTTTCAGCAACCTCTTTTCCTAATAAAATNTCTGGCCCTCCAACATAAATCTTGTCAGCCTTCATGGAACTACTAGATAATGAAGCAACCATAAATTTAGCAACATCTTCTAGACATACCCAAGAAATTTTTAATTCTGGAGAGCAAGGATATGCAAAAGTATTATTATTAGTAATTGANGGTTTTGACCAAAAACGAGTTAAATTATCCATAAAAACCATAGATCGAATTACAACATATTCCATGCCGCTTTCTTCCATTGCTTTTTCAATTGCACGTCTTCCATCATGTGCTGCAAGTCCATTGTCATCTGGTGCAACATAACAGCTGGTATTAAAAACAATTTTTTTTATACCCGCATCATAGCCAGACCTTGTTATATTTTCTCCCCATGTTTTTGCTATTTCTTTATCAAAAACAAATGGCAAATTCATTGCTATTCCATCTATATCTTTGGAAATATTCCTTAAAGATTCTATATCAAAAAGATCAGCCTTTACTGCCTCAACATCACCTGNATTATAAGCATTAAAATCATTAGGATTTCGGCTTGCAGCCCTAACCTTATATCCATTTTTTAATAGCTCATCTATTAAAGGTAATCCCTGATCGCCAGTAGCACCATATACAAGAATTTTATTCATTAATTGTCCTCAGAATTAAAAAAGTTATTACCAGCTGCATGCTTCCCAGCAAGAAAGCCATAAGTTAGGGCAGGTCCTAAAGTTCCNCCTGCTCCAGCATAAACGGAGCCCGTACTGCCTGCCATAGCATTACCAACGGTATAGAGACCTTGGATAATCTCTCCAGAGGCAGATAAAACTCTTCCAGATGAATCTGTACTTGCGCCCCCATTAGTGCCTAATGCACCGATATTGATTTCAACAGCGTAATAAGGTGCCTTATTGAGNTTTCCCAGTGTNGAAAAAACACCTTCTTGGGATCTGTCGCCATAAAAAGAATCGTAATCGCTCTCACCTCTTGAAAATTCTTTATCATTTCCCTCATCAACATAATTATTAAAATTATCAACAGTTTCAGTAAAGTTATCAATATTAATATCTAATTTTTCAGCTAATTGGTTGAGTGTATCAGCACTATTCATCCAATTTGGCGCATCTGCTCCAGGCATGATGATTGAAAAAGGATATTTATCTTTAAAATTAGAATCAAAAATTATCCAAGCTGGTAAATTTGGATACCCATATTGATTGGGATCAAAAAAATGAAATGCTCCTGCTAAAGCAGAATAATTTGTTGCTTCATTACAAAATCTTTTACCTGCCTTATTAACCATTATCGAATGAGGAAGAGTTCTTTCAATTAAAATTGGCGATGACATTTGACCGCCCTCTTTCCACTCATCATCAGGAATTGACAGAACTGGAGACCACCAAGCACTTGTCATATTTCCCAAGGCTGCTCCAGCTTCCTGAGCAAGAATTAGTCCATCGCCATCATTACCTGGTGGTGAAGCAGGGGCGTTTAAAGGGCCCCTTAAAAAGGTGCTAACGAGTTCTTTGTTCCACTCAAAACCTCCAGTGGCTATAATTACACCGCGACGTGCATTTATTGTTTCAACCTTATTATCAACCTCTATTTCAATTCCTGTTATTCTGTTTCCTTCTTTAATTAATCTTTTAGTTTTTGCATTCAATTGTGGCTCTATATCCCTATCTAGACAGCCTTTTAAAAGGGCCCCCACTAATGCTTGCCCAAAACCTCTTGAGTCCTTTGAAATACGTTCCGACATAATATCCTCAGGAACTATGCCTGTACCTCCACCCAAAGGTGTTTCACCAAGTGTCATTGGAAGCGGAGAACCATTGTTACGAATTTTATTTGCCCAATCACCTAAAATTGAATAATCAAATAAATTATTATCTAAAGCTCTACCACCACCCTTTATTGCACCCGGACGATCAAGATAATAATCAGGATATCCCTCAAGTATTGAAAATTTAGCATCTGTTTTACTTTCAAGAAAATCAAGTGCCTCAGAGCAATTATCAATAAATGCTTCTAATAAATTTTGATTAATATCGCCATGTGATAGAGACATGAAATAATCAATCGCTTTATTCCTATGATCTTCAATACCTTTTGCTTTCATGTGACTATTCATGGGAGCCCATATAATACCACCTGAAACACCAGCAGTCCCTCCTACAAGAGATTGCTTTTCAAAAAGTCCAACAGAAGACCCATTCTCATGAGCAGTTATTGCGGACATCATTCCACTTGCGCCTGAGCCTAAAATTACAACATCATATTCTTTATCCATCTACTATCTCCTTGCCCGACATTAATGAATATATTGTATTTTATCTAGATAAAAAAATGGAAACAAATATAAAAAATTAGATATTTATTTTGAAATTTTCAATAAATTACTTAATCTAAAATTATAATTAAACAATTATATAAATGTTTGGGGCGAGTTTATGGATTTAGGTATTAAAGGTAAGAAAGCTATCATAAATGGTGGAAGTGCTGGAATGGGAAAAGGTAGCGCAATTGCTCTTGCCAGAGAAGGTGTTGACCTAGTCATATCATCTCGGGGAGAAGAAAGGCTTGAAAATACTTGTGAAGAAATAAGAAAAGAAACTGGTGTAAATGTTGTTGCAGTAGCCACCGACCATAGTACTGATGAGGGAAGAGAAAAAATAATAAAAGCATGTCCCAACCCAGATATTTTAGTAGGAACATGTACACCTCCAATGCATACACCTGACTACGAGAGTATTTCTCCAGACGACTGGAGGCAAACATTGGAGGTCTCTCTTCTAAGTCCAGTTTCATTTATGAAAGAATTAATTCCCGGTATGGTAAAGAGAAAATGGGGAAGAATTGTTAATATTGGAACTGGTGCAGCAAAAACACCTGCTGAAGTAAGAATATTATCAGGAGGCCCAAGAGCAGCGTTAGTAAATTATTCTGTTGCAGTTTCTAAAAAAGTTGCAAGGCATAATGTTGCAATAAATAATATTTTACCTGGAATGCATCATACAGCTGCAACTGGAGAAAGATATCAAAAACTAGCAGAAGAAAACGGGACTTCATATGATGAGGAAATTTTTGAGTTCGCAAAAAAATGGAGGATACCTGCAAGAAAATTTGGCACCTCACAGGATTTTGGAGATTTTGTGGCAATGTTTTGCAGTGAACAAGCAACATATGTCATTGGTCAAAGTTTAGTGATTGATGGTGGTATTGATAATACAACTTTTTAAGGAAAAAACATGTCAGAAAAACCTATACTTTTAGATGTCCAAGATAAAATAGCGACAATTACTTTAAATAGACCTGAAAGAAAAAATGCTATTAATGCAAATATGGTTAATGAGTGGGTAGAAATACTTGATGAGTGTAGAGATAATGATGATATTTCTGCTATTATACTAACTGGTGCTGGTGAAGCTTTTTGTGCTGGTGGTGATAAAGCAAACCTTGGTGCAAATAATAAAATAGATCCACTTGAGACAAAAAATCATTTTTGGGATCATTTCCAAAGAGTTGCCAAAAGAACTGCATTAATAGAGAAGCCTATAGTTGCTGCTGTAAATGGTATGGCAACAGGTGCTGGAATGGATATGTGTCTTCATTGTGATATTAGGTTTGCTTCTAAAAATGCTATTTTTAGAGCTTCATACGCAGCATTTGGTTTAGTTCCAGGAAATGGAGGCACTTATTTCCTTCCACGTATTGTTGGAACATCAAAAGCACTAGAATTATTCTGGTCAACCGATGTGATAGATGCCGATGAAGCATTAAGAATTGGTTTAATAAATAAAATATTTTCGCAAGAAGAATTAATGAAAAAAACACGAGAATGGGTGAGTAATGTCTTAGATCAAGCTCCAATCCCTGTTAGGGTTATAAAAGGGTTAATTTAGCAAAATGTTAATATGGATCTAAATACTAGCCTTGATTTAATTTCCTCTCATATGGCCTTTGCCAGAACAAGTGAGGATCATGCAGAGGCTATTTTGGCATCTGAAGAAAAAAGAAAACCAAAATTTAAAGGTAAATAATGAGTGCAATAGATAAAAGATTTGAAAGTAGAAATTTTAAAGGTTGGAAAAACCTAGATCTAAAAAACCTTCCTGTTGATGGTAAAAGATATAATTCTTATGA
>PAGD01000009.1 GCA_002704345.1 Rhodobiaceae bacterium
GTAACTAAAACATAACTACCATCATTCTCTTTTCTTAAAATTCTAGCAAATAAGTTAACAATTTTTTTTCGGCCTATAGGAGAATTCATGTAGTGCCAACTTCCATCATTTTTTATTTCAAGACCAATATCTCCACAATGATCAGGGTTCCACTTTTCTACAGGAGGATAACCATCGTGAGATTCTTCATTAGCTATTTGAGCACTTTTAATAATATTTTTAAGGTCAACCATAAAAAAAATATACCTGATTTGTATTTATTGTTTTATAACAATTTTAATTAATTTTAGAAGGAGTTTATAATGGGAGTTCTTGAAGGAAAAGTACTTTTAATTACAGGTGCGGCAAATGGAATTGGTAGAGAAACTGCATTATTGGCAGCAAAAGAAGGTGCGCGCTTAGTAATTAATGATTTAGGTGGATCAGTTGCAGGTGGTGATGAAGGTGATGAAAAGCCCATCGAGCTAGTAAAAAAAGAAATTGAAGCTGCAGGCGGACAAGTTATCTCAAATACAGATTCTGTAACTGATAGAAAGGGTACCGAATTTATGATTCAACAAGCACTAGATGAATATGGCGAGCTTCATTCGATAATTAATCCTGCAGGAATTTTAAGGGATAAGATGTTTCATAAGATGGATGAAGAAGATTGGGATTCAGTTCTTACTGTTCACCTTAAGGGAAGTTTTAATGTCACTAGATCTGCGATTAATTACTTTAGAGAAAAAGAGGAAGGTAATTTTGTTCTTTTTACCTCCACCACTGGTTTAATAGGTAATATTGGACAGGCTAACTATGCTGCTGCAAAACTTGGTATTCATGGTCTATCAAGAATTATAGCCATGGAAAATGAAATTAAAAATATAAGATCAAATGTTATTGCTCCTTTTGCATGGACAAGAATGATTGCAACCATACCNATTAAAGATGAGGCTTCAAAACAAAGAGTAGAAAGAATGAAAAATGCAATGAGACCTGATCAAGTCGCTCAAACTGCAGTAGCGCTTGCTGCTCCAGAATGTAAATTNTCTGGTCAAATTTTATCTGTAAGAGGNAATGAAGTTTCTTTGTTTAGCCAGCCAAGACCAATGAAGAGTATTGCTGATATAAATGGTTGGACTCCAGAAAAACTTTTAAACTCTGCATTTCCTGCTTTTGATTCAATTGCTCCAGATTTNGGTGCAACAGTTTCAGTNTTTCCCTATGAGCCCTTTTAAATTTAAAGATAGATAAATATTGTATAAAATAAATATGAAAGTATAGAGATAGAGCCAAATAACTTTGTGTTGTTTGGCTTACTCATAGCGATATATAAAACCCAAAGACTTGTAATCAAAAGAATTAAAGAATTAATTCCCCTAAACTCATTTGAAAAACTAAATTCACCGCTNATTAATACNGAAAACCCTAAAACACCAATTATATTAAAAATATTTGATCCAACAATATTTCCTAAAGCCACACTACCTTNTTTTCTAATAAATGCCGCAACTGTTACGGATAACTCTGGAAGAGAAGTTCCAATAGCTGCCAAGCTAATTCCTACAACTGATTCTGGGATACCATAAAACTTTGAAATGATAATTAATCCATCGATAAATAATTGAGATCCATATATTAAAAGTCCAAATCCTATAAACAGATTAATAATGATAATTGTATTTGAACTAGTNCTCTTGTAATCAAAGTCATTATTTTTTTTATTGAAAAATTTATAAGAAATATACAAATAGATCGGTAAAGATACTGCCATAACGTATGCCCAGTCTTTAGAAATTGATCCAGAATATATGAAATAACAAAAAAGAATTGTTGCTATAAGCATAACAAATATATCTTTTAAGGAAATTGCATNAANTGATTTATTTTTTAATAAAAAAAGAGAAACACCCAAAACTAAAAGAATATTTGCTATATTCGACCCCAGTATTCCTCCAATAGCAATATCAGTATTTCCATTTTCNAGAGCGCGAATAGTAACAAAAAGTTCAGGAAGAGAAGTCCCAAAACCCAATATAAAAATACCAATTATAAAAGGAGGTACTTGAAGCTTACTTGATAAGTCTTTAGCTCCTAAAACCAANCTATCTCCGCCAATGGCAAGTAATATTATTCCCAAGGGAAAAAGCAAAGTTTCTAAAAGCATTATTTTNTTTAACAATCTAATGAAGATTAGTCTATTAATATAAACAAAATTATTACATTAGGTAAGAAAATTTAATTTCGTGTAAAAAAATTAAAATACTTAGATTTTTTATAAAAATTATGTAATTTTTTGATAAATATCTTAGTTTTTTAACAAATTCTTATAGAGTTTTAGCAAATTATTTGAATAATTTATAAAAAATCATCAAAAATTCGTTAAAAAATTACAAATAATCAAAAATTATCATTTACGCACTTGACACTGAGCTAAACGATAACTAACTAAGATGAACCTAAGTTGTTAAGTGTTAATATTTAAAGCGAAGGTTTTAATAATTTTTATTTGTTAAATGGAGAAAAAAAATGAAATTTCGTCCTTTACACGACCGTGTATTAGTTGAGCGTATTGATGAAGATGAAAAAACTGCTGGCGGTATAATTATACCTGATACAGCTAAAGAAAAACCCTCTGAAGGAAAAGTAGTGGCAGTAGGATCAGGTTCTAAATCTGATGATGGATCTGTTACAGCTTTAGATGTTAAATCTGGGGATAAAATCCTTTTTGGTAAATGGTCTGGAACAGAAGTTACTGTGGATGGCAAAGAGCTCTTAATAATGAAAGAGTCAGACATTCTCGGAATTATTAGTTAATTATAGTCATTAGTTGGAGGAATAAACTATGTCAAAAGAAGTTATTTTTGGAGCAGAAGCTAGAGCAAAGATGCTTAACGGAGTTAATATTTTAGCAAATGCAGTTAAAGTTACATTGGGACCAAAGGGTCGTAATGTCGTTATTGATAAATCATTCGGAGCACCTAGAATTACGAAAGATGGTGTAACGGTTGCTAAAGAAATAGAGTTAGAAGATAAATTTGAAAATATGGGTGCCCAAATGGTTAAAGAAGTGGCATCAAAAACAAATGACGAAGCTGGTGATGGAACAACCACAGCTACTGTTTTAGCTCAAAGTATAGTTACTGAAGGAACAAAATTTGTTGCCGCTGGAATGAATCCTATGGATGTCAAACGTGGAATTGATCAAGCAGTTGCAGTTGTTCTTGAAAACTTAAATAAACGATCAAAGAAAGTTAAAACAAATGATGAGGTTGCTCAAGTTGGAACAATTTCAGCAAATGGTGAAGCAGAAATAGGTGATATGATTGCTGAAGCAATGCAAAAAGTTGGTAATGAAGGTGTAATAACTGTTGAAGAAGCAAAAAGCTTAGATTCAGAGTTAGAGGTTGTTGAAGGTATGCAATTTGACCGTGGTTATTTGTCACCATATTTCATAACTAATGCTGATAAAATGATTGCTGAACAGGAAGAGCCACTTATTCTTCTTCATGAATCAAAATTATCTAATCTTCAATCAATGCTTCCAATCTTAGAATCTGTAGCACAATCAAGCAGACCTCTTTTAATTATCGCAGAAGATATTGAAGGTGAGGCTCTTGCAACACTTGTTGTTAATAGATTAAGAGGTGGACTAAAGGTTGCTGCAGTTAAAGCTCCTGGTTTTGGTGATAGAAGAAAAGCTATGCTTGAAGATATAGCTATCCTAACTGGCGGACAGGTCATCTCTGAAGACNTAGGNATTAAACTAGAGAATGTAACTATAGATATGCTTGGAACTGCAAAAAAAGTTTCAATCACAAAAGATGATACGACTATAGTTGATGGTTCAGGTAAAAAGAAAGATATCGAAAGTCGTGTAAGCCAAATTAGAAGACAAATTGAAGAAACTTCATCTGACTATGATAAAGAAAAACTTCAAGAGCGTCTTGCTAAACTTGCTGGTGGTGTTGCTGTTATTAAAGTTGGTGGAGCAACCGAAGTAGAGGTTAAGGAAAGAAAAGATAGAGTTGATGATGCATTAAATGCAACTAGAGCAGCTGTTGAGCAAGGTATTGTTCCTGGTGGTGGAACTGCTCTTCTTTTAGCAACTAAAGCTCTTGATAAACTAAAACTTAAAAATGAAGATGAGAATGCTGGTCTAAAAATAGTTAGAAGAGCAGTAGAAGCGCCTATTCGACAAATAGCAGAGAATGCAGGTGTTGAAGGCTCAATTGTTGTTTCTAAAGTTTTAGGCTCTACTAAACCAAATTGGGGTTTTGATGCACAAAACGAAACTTATGTAGACCTTATTAAAGCTGGTATTGTTGATCCAACTAAGGTTGTCAAAACAGCTTTAATTGATGCATCATCCATTGCTGGTCTTGTTATTACAAGTGAAGCTCAAATTGCTGATAAACCAGAACCAGCAGGTTCTGCAGCTCCTGCTATGCCTGATATGGGCGGCATGGGCGGCATGGGCGGCATGGGCGGCATGGGCGGCATGATGTAGTCCAATAAAATAAAGTAAAAAGGCCATCTTTTGATGGCCTTTTTTTATACCCGATTAATACTTTGTCTTAAAATATTCCATGATTCAGATTCTTTATTATAAATAAAATTCGGCTGGCTGGTTCTAATTGGCCCATACCCCAAACTTGTTAAATAAAGTGAACAAGAGGTTATTTCAGATATAGGAACTATTAATGATGTAGCCTCACCTAGGTCAGGAGACCCTTTAGAAAAAATAGCTTTAAATTTTCTGTAAAGATTAATTTCTAAGCCATCTTTATCATCAATATAATCAAAAAATAATTCTACTTTATTCATCGCTTCAGATCTTGCAGAAATTATTCTCAAAAATTTTTCTACAGGCTCAAGGTCAACATCATCCCAAATATTACTTGTAGTTGAAAAAATACATGATTGACTCTCTAACATGACTCCATCGTTAAGAATTTTTAAGTTATTAGCTTCTATCGTCTGCCCCGTTTCAGTAATATCTACAATAATTTCCGAGGTTCCAGCGGCTGGAGATCCTTCCGTGGCACCCGCGCTATCAACAAGTCTATAATTACTTATACCGTTATGTGAAAAGAAATTTCTGGTAATATTTTTAAATTTAGTAGCTACTCTTATTCTTCGATTATTATAAGAACGAAATTCAGAAGCTACCTCAGACAAATCCTTAATATTCTCGACATCAATCCAAGAATTAGGAACAGCAACAACCACATTAGCTTTACCAAATCCTAATTTAGACAACAGAACAACTTCTTTAGAGGCGGAAGTTCTGCTTTCCTCTATTAAATCAATACCGGTTATTCCCATATGAATATTTCCTTTTAGCAGCTCGCCCGAAATCTCGCTTGCAGATAAATAAAGAATTTCTATTTTTTTTATACCCTTAATAAAACCTGAGTAAGTTCTATCACCTCCTGATCTTGATAATGTAAGTCCAGAACTCTCAAAAAATTTATTCATTTGCTCGTGGAGTCTACCTTTAGAGGGTAACGCTAATAATAATGAACTCATAACAGTTTCTCCTTAGCAATTACATTCTCAATCCTTTCCAAATTAAGAGCTGCGCCAAAGGCGGGAATATCGAGATTAGAACTTACAGACTTCATTAAATCGTCATATCGACCTCCGCCAGCAATATTAATAGATTTAGTTTTAATTGGACAATTATAGTCAAAAAGAAAACCTGTATAATACTCAACAGTTCTTCCTTTTTCTAATGAGAAAATAGAATCTTTAAGATCTATCTTTAAGTCTAATATCTTATCAACTCTCTCATTAATAATTTCTATTTTGGCATCTAATTTAGAGTCAACATTCTTTAAAATTATCTTTAGTTTCTTAATAGCCTCTTTGGGTGAATCAGAGATTGATAAAAAATTTCTTATCAAATCTGAGGTGTTCTTTGATAGTGGTTTAATATTAATCTCTTGAGATTTTTTCATTAGTCTTTCAGTGATTTCTCTTACACTTCGACCAACAGGTGATTGATTTTCTGACAACCCAATTGTATCTCTTACAAAAACTTCTGCCATTTCTTGATCTAAATCAGAAATTTTATAAAAAAGTTTATTATCGAATTTTTTCTTAACAGATAATTCATCTAATAATAATTTAAAATTCTTATCATTCCAAAATTTTGTTTTCAGCTGGTCTTTCCAAATAAGCGGAATATCTAAAACATCTATAAGTAGAGAAAATAAGGAAACATCGCCCATTGAAATATTTAATGTTTTTATTCCTGCCTTTTTTAAAGAGTCATATGTTCGATAAAAAATTTCTACTTCAGAATCAAGAGAGCTATCCCCGCCTATTGACTCAAGTCCAGCCTGACTAAATTCGTTAGGTTCGTTTGATGCAGGGTTTTGAAATTGAAAAACTTTTCCGTGATAGGCGTAGTTCTTTTTTTCTCCAGTAAAACCACTGTTTAAATAATGTATACATGTTGGTATTGTAAGATCAGGCCTCAAGCAAAGTCTTGTTCCACCTGGATCAGAAAAAATATAAAGTCTATCAGCAATATTTTCTCCCAATCTGTCTAAAACTTTATCTGCAGATACAAGTGTAGGGGGGTCAATTAATTCAAACTCATCACTAACTAAATTTTCCATAATATTAATGGAAATATCACTAAGAATCTCAATAGGCCTAGAATCTATAGGGAGAATATTTCCAGAGATACCTCCAAAAATTTTTTCATCTATTGATATACCTCTTTCATTGCATAAAGATGCTATTTTATAATGTAATCGTGCAGGAAAACCTTTTTTTCTATAATTAGAAACAGCTGACAAATTTACATCTAAAAGCTTTGCTAAAGCAGTTGTTCCGCCTAGTGAATCTATAATTTTATTCGTTTCATTAATCATAATAAGTTCATATAATATGAATTTATTATTTAAGCAAATTATTTATTCATAAAATATGAATTATCTTGAAAGTAAGGATTTAATCTCAGTAATAAAATTCTCTAAAGAAACAGTTTTTTGAGATACTTTACCACTCCGCCATTCTTCGTTATCTGAAATTTCAGTTGATGCTTCCTTTCCCATCATAAGGTCCTTGATTGTAATGCTATTAGAGGCCTCTTCATCCTCACCCATTATCAGAGCGACTCTTGCCTCCCTCTTATCGGCATACTTTAATTGCGCTTTCATACCGCCATCACCTACATAGCACTCCGAAGGAATCCCAGCCTCTCTTAGTTGTGATGCTATTTTGTAATAAAGAGATCTTTTTTCTTTATCCATTACCAAAACAACAACAGATAATTGTTCTTTATTTCTATTTTGTTTTTTAAGGTATTTTAATGCGCTACTTAATCTGCTTACACCTACTGAAATACCAGTTGACGGAACTCTGGCACCCTTTAGCCTTGTAATTAAATCATCATATCTACCGCCACCACCTACAGAACCAAATTTTTCTAAAGAATCATCTGTTTCAATATTAAAAGTAAGATCTGCCTCATAAACTGGACCAGTGTAATAACCAAGACCTCTTACAACTGATGGATCTATTATGATCCTTTTTTCATCGTACTCTGCAACATCCGCTATTGATGATATTTTGTCGAGCTCTTCAATAGCTTCAGAAAATATTGCATTTGAGCCAAACTGATTTGATAGATTTTCTAAAGACTTCTTTCTACTTAAGCCCTTTGAGTCAATTCCATACTCTAAGAATAAAAGTATTTCTTTTATTGATGAACCGTCAAGACCAGCACCTTTTGTATAATCCCCTGATTCATCTTTACGTCCATCACCAAGAAGTTGTTTAACTCCGTCTAAACCTAAGCGATCTAATTTATCAATAGATCGCATGATTGCTATGTTAATATCTGATCCGGGTTTATTTCCCGATATAGCTAAGCTATCAATTACACCATCTAAAATTTTTCTATTATTAAGACGTATTACATAATCCCCTCTCTCGATACCTGTACTTTCAATAGCATCTGAAAACATCATACACATTTCTGCATCTGAGAGAGCATTCTCACTTCCAATAGTATCGGCATCAATTTGAAAGAATTGCCTGAATCTTCCTGGACCAGGCTTTTCATTCCTAAAAACCCACCCTGATTGATACCTTCGGAATGGCTTTGGTAATGAGTCGTAATTTTCTGCCACATATCTTGCTAAACCAGAGGTTAAGTCATACCTCAGAGAAACCCATTTACTGTCATCATCTTGAAAAGAAAAAACACCCTCATTTGGCCTATCCTGATCAGGCAAAAAAGATCCTATAACGTCAGAATATTCTATTATTCCTGTTTCCAAAGCATCAAACCCATAAAGACCATAAGTTTTTTGAATAGAGTTTCTTAATCGATTTAATTCAGCAAGGTCATTACCAGATAAATCCTCAAAACCTCTTGGTCGTTGTGGCTTAATTTTTTTCTTTTTTTCCGAACTCACGGCATACTCCAAAAAAAAATTTAGAATCAGATAAATATCATTATCCAAATAATTATTCTATGATATACCTTCCATTAATAATTATCTAAAAAAATTAAGGAAAAGTTTATGTCATTAAATTTAGACACACCAGCTGGTTTAGAAATTCTTGGAACTGATTATCCAGGAATAGAAAAGATACTTACAAAAGAATGCCTTACATTGATTGTGGAACTTGAACGTGAGTTTAAAAGGGAAAGGCTTGGAGTTCTTCAGGAAAGATTAAGAAAGCAATTTGACTTAGATAATGGAGGTCTACCTGATTTTTTAGAAGAGACTAAATCAATAAGAGANTCAGACTGGAAAATTACCTCAATTCCTCATGACCTTTTGGATAGAAGAGTTGAGATCACTGGCCCGGTTGATCGAAAAATGATTATAAATGCCCTAAACTCTGATGCGAAAACGTTTATGACTGACTTTGAAGACTCTATGTCTCCTACTTGGGAGAATATTATTCAAGGCCAAATAAATTTACAAGATTTATGGAATGAAGAAATTGATTTTACAGATCCAAAGTCTGGAAAAGAATATAAACTCAATCCAAACCCCTCCGTATTAATAGTTAGACCAAGAGGCTGGCATTTAGAAGAGGCTCATATTGAAGTTGATGGCGAGAGAATTTCTGGAGGAATTTTTGATTTCGCTGTCTATCTTTTTCATAATCATAAAAAAATATCTGAGAAAAATACTGGTCCTTATTTTTATCTTCCAAAAATGGAAAGTTATCTTGAGGCAAGGCTATGGAACAAGGTCTTTAGTAGAGCTCAAGAACTCTTAGATATTCCAATCGGTACATGTAAGGCAACAGTTTTAATTGAAACTCTCCCCGCTGCATTTCAAATGGATGAGATTCTTTATGAATTAAAAGATCATATAGTTGGTCTTAATTGTGGAAGATGGGATTATATTTTTAGTTATATAAAAAGGCTTGGAAATAATCCTGATTATATTTTACCTGACAGGTCTCAGGTTGTAATGGGTGATGCTTTTCTTAATGCATACTCTCTTTTATTAATTAAAACCTGTCATAAAAGAGGTGCTTTTGCTATGGGCGGTATGGCTGCTCAAATACCAGTAAAAAATAACGATGCTGAAAATAATGCAGCTTTTGAAAAAGTAAAAAAAGATAAAGAAAGAGAAGTAAAAAATGGGCACGATGGTACATGGGTTGCTCACCCAGGTTTAGTGCCTGTAGCTCTTGATATTTTTAATTCTTCAATTACTGGGGATAATCAACTCGATACCTCCTTAGATAATGTAGATATTACCCAAAAAGATCTTTTAAAAGTTCATGAGGGAGAAAGAACAGAAGATGGAATAAGGGAATGTATAAGGGTTGGAATTCAATATATTGCAGCTTGGTTAGGTGGCAGAGGCGCAGTACCCCTTTATAATCTCATGGAAGATGCAGCAACTGCTGAAATCTCAAGAGCACAAATATGGCAATGGCTAAAGCATTCTTCAACTTTAAATGATGGAAGAACTGTAACAATTGAGTTATTTAAATCGATTCTTGATGATGAAATTAGTGAACTTAAAAAAATTATTGGGGAAAACCATTGGAATCAAGGAAAATACGAAAAAGCTATTGAATTATTTGAGAAAATGTCTATATCTCCTGACTGTAAAGAGTTCCTAACACTACCGGCTTATGAAGAAATTATTTCTTTAAATAAATAGGCCTTCAAAAAATAAAGGATTTTAAGATGACAAAAAGTTTTTATGATTTAGTTCCATCAGCCCCTGAAGGAAGATATGACGGTATAGAAAGACCTTATTCAGTAGAAGATGTTGAAAAATTAAGAGGTTCATTTCCAATTGAATATACCCTAGCGACCAGAGGTTCTAATAAACTTTGGGATCTACTTCATACAGAAGATCAAGTTTCATCATTAGGTGCTTTATCTGGAAATCAAGCCATGCAAATGGTTAGAGCTGGGTTAAAAGCAATTTATTTATCAGGATGGCAGGTTGCTGCAGATAATAATACTGCTGGCGCAACCTATCCAGATCAAAGCTTATATCCTGCAAACTCTGGACCTGAACTTGCAAAAAAAATTAATCGTACTCTTCAAAGAGCTGATCAAATTGAAGTTTCCGAAGGTGGAGCAAAAAGAGACTGGTTTGCACCTATCATTGCGGATGCTGAAGCAGGTTTCGGTGGGCCACTTAATTGTTTTGAAATAATGAAAGCTTATATTGATGCTGGAGCATCTGGAGTACACTTTGAAGATCAATTAGCTTCTGAAAAAAAGTGTGGCCACATGGGTGGTAAAGTTCTAATTCCGACCAAACAGCATATACGAAATCTAAATGCGGCTAGACTTGCTGCTGATGTTTGCGGTGTACCTACAATCATAGTTGCCAGAACAGATGCTGAAAGTGCTAAATTAATTACATCAGATGTTGATGAGAGAGATCATGAGTTTATTGACAGGGACGATAGAACTCCTGAAGGTTTTTATAGACTTAAAGAAGGATCAGGTTTTGATAATTGTGTAAAAAGAGCAATTGCTTATGCACCTCATGCAGACTTAATATGGATGGAAACATCTGTACCAAGTTTAGAGGTTGCAGCTGAGTTTGCTAAACAAGTTAAGGCTGCCTACCCAAATCAAATGCTAGCTTATAATTGTTCTCCTAGCTTTAATTGGGAAGCTAATCTTGATAAGGATACTATTGAAACATTCCGTGAGGAAATTGGNAAACTTGGATTTAAATATCAGTTTGTTACTCTAGCTGGTTTCCATTCATTAAATTACGGTATGTTTGAACTAGCTTCAAACTTTAGAGATCGTGGAATGGGAGCATATTCAGAACTTCAGCAAGCAGAATTTGNNTCNGAGAAAGATGGTTATACTGCAACCCGTCACCAAAGAGAGGTTGGCACAGGTTACTTTGATATGGTCTCTGAAGCTGCAGCTGGTGGTGAATCATCAACTACTGCGCTTAGCGACTCTACAGAAGCTGATCAATTTTAAAGAATAATATATGCTTCCAACGGCAGATATTTGTGATAATTTTCCAACGAAAGTTCTAGTAGCAAGACCTATTTTTAAGGACTTTGGTGGAAAAACAGCCTTCTTCGGCAAAGTAGTAACCATAAAAACACTTGATGATAATACAAAAGTAAAAAAAATTCTTGAAGGTAATGGAGAAAACCAAGTTCTAGTTGTTGATGGTGAGGGATCAATGAATTGTGCACTTTTAGGTGGAAACCTAGCCCTTCTTGCAAGTCAAAATAACTGGTCTGGTATTATTATTAATGGTTGCGTTAGGGATCAGCTTGAAATAATGGTTGAAAATATTGGAGTAAAAGCATTAGCAGTACACCCAAAAAAATCTGAAAAAAATGATGGTGGCGAATATAAAGTTACACTTAATTTTGCTGATATTTCTATTTCAGATGGTGACTATATATATGCTGATGAAGATGGAATAGTTGTATCAAAAGAAGAATTAAAATTTTAGGAATATTATGACAAAAGAAATTAAATCAGTTGCAGTTCTTGGCGGTGGTACAATGGGTGCTGGCATAGCAGGTCTTTGTGCAGAAAGAGATATACCTGTGCTAATCCTTGAAATGAATGAAAGTGCTGTTGAGGCTGCCAAAGATAGATTAATTAATGGAAAGCCTGCTCCAATAGATAATCCTGAAAAAATGTCCAATATAGATACCGGAACTTTTGATAATGATTTAGAAAAACTCAAAGATTATGATTGGATATGTGAAGCTATAATTGAAAATGCTGATGCAAAACGTGATCTGATAAAACGTGTTGAGGAAGTTAGATCTGATACTTCAATTTTAACATCAAATACATCAGGAATTTTATTAAAAGAAATATCAGAAGGCATGCCAGATAGACTTAAAAGAGATTTAGCAGTAACACATTTCTTTAATCCAGTTAAAGCAATGAAACTTCTTGAAATTATCCCAGGTAATGAAACAGATCCAGAAAATATTAGAGCTCTTGACCAGTTTTGTGCAAATACACTTGGCAAAGGCGTTGTTATTGCAAAGGATACAATCAGCTTTATCGCTAATCGAATAGGATGTTTCTTTATGTTCATTGGACTTCATAAAGGCAAAGAAGCTCTAGACAAGGGGTTAAGTCAAGAAAGAGTTGATGCGGTTTTATCAACACCAATTGGCCTTCCATCAACTGGTCTATACAGCCTTTATGACCTAATTGGGTTAGATGTCATGGAAATGATAGGAAAAAACTTTTCCTCTAATTTACCGGATGGTGACTTAGGAAAAGAGTATGGCGAATTCCCAGAAGCAGAAAAAGAAATGATTGTTAATGGACAATTTGGGAGAAAAACAGGTGGTGGTTTTTCTAGAATGACAAAAAATGAAGATGGATCACGAAACAAAGAAACTTTTGACCTTTTGTCTAGAAATTGGAGGCCAACAAAAGAAGAGGTATTGGATATTAATGATATAAGTATTCTTTTTGATGATAGTCCTGAAGGAGTATTGGCTTGGGAGGCATATGGAACGACCCTTTGTTATGCTGCTAACCTAGTTCCAACAATAGCGGATGATATTGTAAGTATTGATCGTGCGATGCAATGGGGTTTTAATTGGAGTAACGGACCTTTTAAGGCGATGGACGAAATTGGACCTTCTAAAATAATAGAAAAGTTAAAGTCTGAAGGAAAAGAACTTCCTCATATGTTAAAAATTCTAGAAGAAAGTAGTTCTGAAAATTTTTATAATGATAAGGGTCTGACTTCATGTGCTGTAAAGCACGATAATCGCTATTATACTGGTTGGAGTCTTTTTGATAAAATACAGCATTTCCTTTATCAT
>PAGD01000010.1 GCA_002704345.1 Rhodobiaceae bacterium
TATGGCTGCTAAATCTGACGATGATCTGAACTCTTTATTTATGCAAGAGGACGCTTAGGTAATACGTATTAAAAAAATAATTTCGAAGATTAATTAAAGCATTCGACTTTTTTTATTTTTTATTTATCCTTGCCTAATACTTTTATAGGAAATTTAAAATATGGAGGTTTCATCAGCTAAACTTCAGAGAATTGTTAAGGTTCCGAAAAGTTATATTTGGAAAAGATTTGAAGCATTTAAAGAAGTTGGAAGTATTCTTCCTCCGCCAATCATTGATAAGGTAGTTGGTGAGAGTAATGAAGTTGGCTCTTTAAGGTTTTTGACGCTTGGCAAAAAACAAAAATTTCCTGGGCAGGTTATTGAACGTTTAGAGTCTAAGTTTGATGATTCTTTTTTAGTTTATTCAATAGTTGATAAATCTTGTTTGCCTGTAAGAAATTATATCGCCTCATTGTCCTTGATAACTTTTTCAGAACATGAAACAGACGTTACTCTATCAAGTCATTGGATACCCATCGGCTCTTCATCTGATGAGATGAAGTCGATGTTTGAAGGGCTTTATGAATTAATGTTTTCCAATATTGAAAAACAATATAATCAGTAAAATAAAATGAATATTAATGAAAAAGATTATTATAAAATTATAGATTATTTAAATCTTAATCAACTAGATATTGATAAAAGTTTTTTTCCAAAAGTAATTGGAAATGGTCAATCTAATCCAACATTTTTAATCCAAGATAAGAATTTACAATTTAAAGTTCTAAGAATGCAGCCTACCGGTGATTTAGTNAGAGGAGCTCATCGTGTTGATAGAGAGTTTNTAGTTTTAAAGGCTCTTAGAGATAAAGATTTTATTGTTCCTAAACCAGTTTTTCTTTGTGAAGATAGCTCTATAATTGGAAGACAATTTTATGTTATGGAATTTGTTGATGGAGATATTTTTGATAACCCATTTGTTAAAGAAAAATCAAAAGCTGATAAAAATAATATATATAAATCACTGGCTGAGTCTTTAGGAAGGCTTCATAGTTTTGATGTTAATAATCTGAATCTACCCTTTAAAAAAAATCATGGCTTTATGAAAAGAAATCTATCCCTT
Organism: Rhodobiaceae bacterium; assembly: GCA_002704345.1. Lineage (GTDB taxonomy): Bacteria > Pseudomonadota > Alphaproteobacteria > MED-G09 > MED-G09 > MED-G09. The sequence continues at coordinate 1,103 of PAGD01000010.1, forward strand.
TGGTATAATCAAATCTTTAATGAGAAAAATAAACCTGACAAGGATATTGAAAGAGTTTTTAGATCAATAGTTNCTGATCTTCCGGATCACGGAGATTTATCGCTTCTTCATGGAGATTATAAATTAGATAATGTTGTGATTGATAATAATAATAATTGCTTAGCAATATTAGACTGGGAACTCTCTTCTTTTGGAGAACCATTAGCTGATATAAGCTTTCAGATGATAAATTGGTTAATACCTAGCGGTGTATTGTATGGAATCGGTGAAGATTGGGAAAAACAAGGAATTCCCTCTGCTTCGAAATTTTTATCCTGGTATGAAGGCTCATATGGTAAAAATATTGATATAACATCATTAAGAAATGCCTGTATTTTTTCGCTNATTAAGCTATTTTGCATACTTAAAGGTATTGAGAATCGTATTAACCAGGGTAATGCTTTTTCTGATGATGCTGAGCTAAAAGCAAAAGCAGCTCCAGCTATAAAAGATGTTTTAATGAATGCATTTGAGTTAAATCCAAGGGATATAATTATTTCTTGAATATATTAGCTTTAATGCTTTTAGTTTTTATGATTTTATAAATTAAATAAAAGAGGGAAGATAATGACAAAATACAAATTTTCTAATGGTGCCGCTCTTGTTTTTGGAGGTTCTGGTGGTTTAGGTACTGGAATCGTAAATTTACTTGCTGAAAGCGGAAGCGATGTTGCCTTTACTTATTATAAAAATAAAGAAAGTGCTGAGAATAATTTAAAAAATATAGAAGGAATTGGAAGAAATGGACTAATTGGAAGTGTTGATCTTCTAGAAATGAGTAATGTTCAAAGTTTTGTAAATGAGGCAAAAGAAAAATTTGGACGTATTCATTCTGTTATTTTTGCCACTGGACCTTTTCTTCATATTATGCCTGTTTTAGAGGCTAAACCAGAGGATGTATATTATACCTTAGATGCAGATATTAAAGGTTTTTATCATGTATTAAGAGCAGTTGTTCCTGCATTAAAGGAAGGTGGTGGAGGCTCTATAACAGCTTTAACGACTGCAGCGATTCATAAGTATATTAGTACTGATGGCTTATCTTCCATACCAAAAGCAGGTGTTCAGCATTTGTGTACTGCAATTGCAAGAGAGGAAGGACATCATGGNATAAGAGCTAATTGTGTAGCTGTTGGATTAATTGCCGTTGGACTATCTCAAGAAATTGANTCACCTCCTGGTGGAATTTTAGATCAATGGATGAATCAGGTACCNCTTGGAAGGGCNGGTGATCCTCAAGAATTATTTGATGCTGTTGTTTTTCTTGCATCTGATAATGCAGGTTATATAAGTGGTCAATCACTTCCTGTTGATGGCGGGTATTCAGGTTAGGTTTTTAAATGAATTTTAAGTNAAAAAATATAGTTATTATTGGTGGAAGCAGTGGAATTGGAAGAGGGATTGCAGAATCTTTCATTGAGAAAGGGGCTAATGTTTGCATTACAGGTACACGAGAAAGTATCNATGATTATGATGAGGANATTACCGAGAATATAAAAAAATGCGTTTATAGAAAACTCGACCTTTCGGAGACTGATAATTTAAAAAATCTATCGCTTCCTTTTAAGAATATTCATACCTTGGTATGCTCNCAAGGGATTGTTGCTTATGATCGTAAGGAATTTGAAATNGATACCTTCAAAAAGATTATAGATTTAAATCTAAATTCTGTAATGGCGTCATGTAGTTTTTTTCATGAAAATTTAGTTAGAAACAAAGGTTCAATTGTTATTATTGGTTCTGGCGCAAGCTATCATGCGGTTAAAGGTAATCCTGCTTACTCAGCTTCTAAAGGCGGCTTGCTAACCCTTATCAAAACATTAGCTGAGGCATGGGCAATTAATGGTATTAGGGTAAATGGAATAGCCCCAGGTTATGTTGCGACTAAATTAACCGAAGTAACTTTTGGGAATGAAAAAAGATACGAGAATTCATTAAAAAATATTCCATTAAAACGTTGGGGGCTACCAAAGGATATGGGCGAAGTATGCTGCTTTTTATGCAGCGAAGGTGCATCTTATGTAACAGGGCAAATGATCACAGTAGATGGCGGAATGAGCCTGTCATAATTTATTATAAGGAAGTAAAATGAGTTCAGAAGAAAGCAAAATTGTATATAAGCATCAGGAAAATTTAGTGAAAACATTCTTTTCTATTACCGATGAATCGATAGGAATGAGGCATTTTCGATACACTAATGATGATTATTTTTCAGCAGATGAAAGTATTAAATCTTGTGGGCAATCCTCTCCAATTGTAGCAGATGGTATTTATGCTCAATGGGTTACAACTGAAAATTCTGATCCTAATAAGAGGATTTTATATTTGCATGGTGGTGGCTATGCAATAGGAACAATTAGAGGCTATTTATCTTTATCAAGTCATATAGCAAAGGCTACTGGCTGTTCAGTATTGGTTATAGATTATAGCCTGGCGCCAGAAAATAAATTTCCTTCAGCAGTAAATGACTCAAAGAAAGCTTTTAATTGGATGTTAGAAAATGGTCCTAACGGAAATAATAGATGTCAAAAGTCTTTTATTTCAGGGGATTCTGCTGGTGGTGGCTTAGCAATAGGAGTAACTTTAGCCTTAAAAGATGATAATAATGATCTTCCAAATGCTGTAATACCTCTAAGCCCTTGGGCTGAGCTTGACCCTGTATCAGAGTCATATAAAATTAATGAAAGATTAGATCCTTACATTTCAAAGGACGCAATTGCTGCGTTTAAAGATCTTTATGTTAACGATGAATTAGATGTTAAAAATCCATATGCATCGCCTGTTTATGGAAACTTTGATGGCTTTCCCCCTATGTTAATTCAAGTAGGTGGTAGAGAGGTTTTGATAGATGACTCAAAAAAAATTGCTAAAAAAGCTAAAGAAGCTGGTTGTAATGTAAGTTTAGAGGTCTGGGATGATATGGTACATGTGTTTCATGGATATGCTCCATTTCTTCCTGAGGCTAATGAGGCGCTAGAAGCAATAGGTGAATTCATTGCCGATAAATGAAAAATGTTTAAATTAATAAATGGAAAATACATACACATATTCACCTCTCGATAGAGTAATTTGGGATACTCCCGCAACGGAAGCTATTTTGAATGAAATTAATCGATTGGGTGTAGAAAAAGTATTTATAGTTTCTTCATCAACTATATCAAATAAAACTGATGAAATATTGAAAATTAAAAATACTTTAGGTAGTAAATTTGTAGGGCTGTTTGATAGTTGCATTCCTCATTCGCCTCTTGAAAATGTTATCGATTGTGCTAATTCTGTTCAACAGAATAATCCTGATATTATAATCACTATTGGAGGGGGAACTCCAATTGACACCGTTAAGGTTGTTCAGTTATGTCACTCTTTAGGCATCACAACTATCGAAGGTTTAAAGAAAATTTCTAATAAACATCAAAAAAAAGTCTCAAAAATACGCCAAATAGCAATTCCAACAACATTATCTGGCGGAGAATATTCTATAATTGGAGGGGCGATGGATACTAAAAAACAGCTCAAAGAGAGGTATACAGGAAATGATATATGTCCTCAGGTTGTAATTTTAGATCCAAAATTAACTTTACATACTCCTGACTGGCTTTGGCTTTCTACAGCTATACGATCAGTTGATCATGCTATTGAGGGCTTATGTTCATCTTCTACTAATCCATTAATTCCTCCAATGGCTCTGAATTCTCTTCAATTATTCGCTCGATCTTTAAGAGATACTTATAATGATAGAGAAGATATTTTTGCCAGATCATTATCCCAAAAAGCAGTATGGATGATTGCTAAAAATTTAGGAAATACATCCATGGGAGCAAGTCATGGTATTGGTTATTTATTGGGTTCAATAGGCTCTGTTCCTCATGGACACACATCATGCGTAATGCTACCTGCAGTTTTAAAATGGAATGAGTCATTCAATAAGGAAAAGCAAAAATGGATTGCTAATGCCTTAGGTAGACCAAAGTTATCAGCCTCAGATGCAGTTGCTGAATTAATATCTGATCTTGGTTTGCCAAGAACTCTAAGTGATGTTGGTATTAGAAATGATCAATGGGATAAGATTGCTGAATATGGAGTTAAGCACCCAACAGTGTTATCCAATCCTAGACCTATAACAAAAAAAAGTGATATTATTGAGATATTAAAGTTAGCTAGTTAATTAATATTTCTTGAAAATTTATATAATTAGTTTTGAATGAATAAATGTTAGGAGTGTTTTATTGGTAGGTTTTTTGTTATCTATGTTTGGCGTTATTGTTGCTGTAGGTATACTTCTACTTATGGTAAAACTCTTAGATTCTTTGGACGGTAAATGAATAAACTAACTAATTTATCGAGATCTATAAAAGANAGCGTTGTAATGATTACTGGTGCAGGTAGTGGAATGGGAGAGGCTACAGCCCGCTTATTTGCTGATCAGGGTGCGATAACAATAGTAACAGATATTAATAAGAAAAATGCTGATTCGGTTGCTATTGAGATAAATAATAATGGAGGTAAATCAGTTAGCCATTATTTAGATGTTGGCGATAAGGAAAATATTGCCGAAACAGTAAGAGAAGTAATAACTAAATTTGAAAAGCTTGATATTCTTATTAATAATGCCGGTATAGCAATACCAACCAATATTGATGATGATGATTATGAAATTTATTGGGATAAAACTCATGATATTTTATTAAAGGGTCAGGTTCGTCTTATCCGAGAATGCTTACCCTATTTAAAAGAGTCTCCTTTTCCTAGAATTGTAAATATTTCATCAACTGAGGGATTGGGTGCTTCACCTAAGCACTCACCTTATACTTCTGCCAAACATGGAGTTATTGGATTAACAAGATCGTTAGCTGTCGAATTGGGCAGCTTAGGCATAACAGTTAACTGTATTTGTCCTGGACCGATTAATACTTCAATGACAGAAAAAATTCCTCAAAAGGATAAAGATATATACTCTAAAAGAAGGGTGCCTCTAAGAAGATATGGTAGCCCTGAAGAAGTCGCTCATGCAACTTTAAATTTTTGCTTACCATCCTCTTCTTTTATAACTGGTGCAGTTTTAGCTGTTGATGGAGGTCTTACAGTTAAAAGAGCTTAAGTTAATAGCTTTAGATTTCATTTTATTATTGATTGTGAAGATTTTTTTCTATTTATTGTACTTTAGAGAGGTTGATATGAGTAAAGAAAAATTAATTGATATGGCTTTGAATAATAAAAGGCATGCTGAAGCCGGTACTATGGAGTTGGCTGATAATATTGTCGAAATTCCAGCATCAAATTATTTTGACAAATCTCGATGGCAAAAAGAAGTTGATTTAATATTTAAGAGGCTTCCTCTTGTTTTAGGAGTTTCTAAAGAGATACCAAACGCTGGAGATTATAAATCAATTGATGTCCTTGGTGTGCCTGTTTTAATTTTAAGAAATTCTAATGGTCAAATAAAAGCTTATCTTAATGCATGTATACATCGTGGTGCAGCTTTAGTTGAAAATGGATTAGGAAATAAAAGAAGGTTCAACTGCCCATATCACGGTTGGTCTTATAATGAAGACGGTTCTTTGATTGGAATATCGTCTCAGCAAGATTTTGGTGATTTAGACAAAAATTGTAAAAGCCTTATATCCTTACCTATACTTGAGAAAGCTGGCATTATTTGGGTGATTTTAAATTCAAATTCAAATCTTGATATGGAAAAATTCTTATCAGGTTATGACAATATGTTGGAATTATTTGATTTAGAAAATTGGCATGTTTTTAGTACTCGTGTTGTAAAAGGACCGAATTGGAAAGTTGCTTATGATGGTTACTTAGATCTTTATCATTTACCAGTTTTACATAGTGAAACTTTTGGGAAAGATATTTCTAATCAAGCCAATTATTATGAATGGGGACCTCATCAAAGAGTAGTGTCTCCATTAGCAAGAATTTCATCATCGGAAAAGGGTGGTGTAGTTACTCCAGACCTTGATATTCCAGTTGAAGATTGGCCTATGGATATGCTTATGGCAGGTGTTTGGACAATTTTTCCAAATGTGTCAATTGCCTCTTTCAGAGGAGGAGGGAGAGCGGTAATGTTATCTCAGCTTATGCCAGGTGATAATCCTGAAGAATCTTTTACGACACAGTATTATTTAATGGAAAAAAAACCAACAAAAGAACAAGAAGTCGAAGCTGAAAAGCAATTTGATTTGTTAGAATATGTTGTTCGTGAAGAAGATTATTCAACTGGTTTAAGGCTTCAGAAAAGTTTAAAAACAGGAATGATTGATAGTGTCATGTTTGGAAAAAATGAAAGCGGTGGACAAAATTTTCATGGATGGGTTGATAAAATATTAAAAACTAATGATAAAGACTTAATGTCGTTATTCAGCTAATTGATTTGGAGAATTAAAATGAAAACTAGAATTACAGAACTTTTGAATATTGAGCATCCTATTATACAAGGCGGAATGCATTTTGTTGGCTTGGCAGAAATGGCAGCTGCTGTTTCTAATGCTGGGGGTTTAGGAATAATTACTGGTTTAACACAAGGAACCCCTGAAAAACTTGCTGCGGAGATTGATAGGTGTAAGGAAATGACTGATAAACCTATAGGTGTTAATATGACATTTCTCCCGACACTTACTCCACCTGATTATCCCGCTCTATTTAAAGTAATAATTGACGCTGGTATTAAGGTTGTTGAGACTGCTGGTAATAATCCAGCTCAGTATTTACCGATGCTAAAAGAGGCTGATGTAAAAGTTATTCATAAGTGTACTGCTGTAAGGCATGCTCTAAAAGCTCAATCAATTGGCTGTGATGCAGTTTCAGTTGATGGTTTTGAGTGTGGAGGTCATCCTGGGGAAGATGATATACCTAACTTTATTCTTCTTCCAAGAGCTGCTGAAGAATTAGAAATACCTTTTGTTGCTTCAGGCGGAATGGCTGATGCAAGAAGTCTTGTTGGAGCTCTATCTATGGGAGCAGAAGGAATGAATATGGGTACAAGATTTATTGCTACAAAAGAAGCACCTGTTCATGAAAATGTTAAACAGGCTATTTTAAATGCTAGTGAGTTAGACACCCGCTTAGTAATGAGACCCTTAAGAAATACTGAGAGAGTTCTCAATAACCCTGCAGTAGAGAGACTTCTTCAAAAAGAGAAAGATCTAGGAGCTGATTTAAAGTTTGAAGATATAATTGATGAGGTTGCAGGAATATACCCAAAAGTTATGATTGATGGAGAGCCTGAATCTGGTGCTTGGTCTTGCGGAATGGTTGCCGGTCTTATTCATGATATCCCTACCTGCAAAGAGTTGATTGATCAGATTATGAAGGAGTCAGAAGAAATTATTACTAATAGATTGAGTGGCTTCTTAAATAACTAATTTATCTTTTTGCTTTAAAAAGAGAATAAAAAGTTTTTAACATTTTAATTCTCTTTAGAAAGTAAGGAAAAATCAAAAGATTTAGAAAAGGTATTATAGCTATGTAATGTGATGGAGATAATCTTTGTGCAATCTCCATTATCTTTGCATCTAATCCAACAAAAATTCTTTTTTTATTTCTTTTAACGCCCTTTAGAATAATTTTTGCAGCTTTGTCAGGGTTCATTCCGGATTCTCTAAATGTAGTTCCAACATCTTGAGCTGTTAAAGAATTACCGTTGGTATCTTTTGCANACTCTCCATTTGTTAGAAGAACATCTTTTCCAAATCTTGCATCTAACACAATATTTGTTCCTATATGTCCTGGATAAACACAATTAACTTGAATTGGATCATCCCTTAATTCCATTGCTAAACTCTCTGTAAAACCTCTCACAGCAAATTTTGAAGCATGATAAACAGTATTGTTTGGAGTTGTAATTATACCAAAAATTGATGATGTATTTACTAAAGCAGATTCCTNATCCTTCATAAGATGGGGTAAAAAAGCTCTAGAGCAATAAACTAAAGAGTTAAAGTTAATATCATTACACCAATCCCAATCAGCCTCCTTTAATTCCAAAAAAGAAGAGGGTGATACCACCCCTGCATTATTAAATAGTAAGTCCACACTCCCATGATTTAATAGTGTCTCATTTACCAAAATATCAATATTATTTTTATCTCTTAAATCTAGGATATGGGATGAGCATGAAATATTGTANTTTTTTATTAACTCTTCAGTTTCTTTTAGTGAGTGAGTATTGATATCACATATTGCTACATTGCAACCCTCTTGAGCTAAGTTGAGGGCTAAATATCTACCCATTCCCGATCCTGCACCTGTAATTACGGCAACTTTATTTTGGAATGATTTCAATTTAAAGCTCCTTAAGCTTAAAATAATTAAAGAAAGCAATAATTATGGTGCCGAAGAAGGGACTTGAACCCCCAACCCCCTGATTACAAATCAGGTGCTCTACCAGTTGAGCTACTTCGGCAATCAATAAATTTTAATCGAAATATTAGATACACTATACATATTGAAAGGTAAAATTAAAAAAGTCGATAAACACAAATCTTTCCAATATAAATTTTATTCGTTTAATAGTATTTGAAAAGCTTATTATCTCTAATTATCTAGCCATTATGGAGATAAATAGTTAATTTTTTTTAACTTTCTTTTTCAAAGTTAATTTTTAACTCTAATGCTCCAAGCATAATACCTGGTTGATGATCAAAGCTGGCATCAGAAGCAAATTCGATACTNTTAATTCTATCTAACAATAAGTCCCATGTTATAGCTTGTTCTAATCTAGAAATACCATTTCCAGGACATGTTCTATGACCTTGTGAAAAAGTTAAATGTCGAGTTAATGCCTTTCTTTCAAGGTTGATTTGATGAGGACATTCAAATGTTTCTCCATCAACGTTTGCAGCTCCATATCTAAGATGTAAAATTGAACCAGCAGGAACCTTTACTCCCTGAAACTCTTCATCTTGAGTTGTCATTCTTGTTGAGAGACCTTGCGTTGGCGCNCTTACTCTGAGAGTCTCTTCTACGAAAGATCTTATCTTTGATCTGTCTTCTTTAAGTTCATTAAAGAGTTCTGGATTTTTGCATAAAATTTGAGCCTGTTCTGATATTGCATATTGAGTCGTTTCNAGACCACCAATTATCATTGCAAAGGCCACACCAATTATCTCAGTATCGGTAAGTTTTCGATCATACGGTTCGTATATAACTTCAGTTAAAAAAGACAACATATCATCTTTAGGATTTTTCTTTTTTTCAGCCAACTGATCTATAACNTAATCACCAAACTCAGATAGAAGTGCCTGCTGTTCTTTTGACTGTTCTTTTGTTAGAAGGTTTCTATGTCCCTGACCATAGACAAAAGGCATAACCATTGCATCTCCCCATTTTTTTAAAAGAGGAATATCTTCTATNGGAAAACCTATTACATTTGCCATTACTATTTGAGGAAGTGGTCTTGCAAATTCAGAAATAAATTCAACACTTTTATTATTTATCCACTTATCTATTAAACCATTAGCTTCTTTTGTTATCATTTCCTCATTTCTTTGAGCCCCAGTTCCAACCCAAGGATCAGTTAGCTGACGTTTATGAGCTTTCCATAGTTCTTCATTGGGCCGTAAACTCATGATAGAAACCTGAAGAGCATTCATCAGGCTTGGATCGTGCCTTGTTACAACACCNCCATCTTTAGGNGGTGGGTTAGCGTCNTCTTCTTCAGCATTAAAACCGCTTATTCCACTTTTTTCTAAATCAGAGCTTTTCATAACAGGTGGAGGGAAACGTAAAATATCTTTAACTACAAAAGCAATATCTTCATACTTCGTTAATATAAAGCCATCTGTGTCTGGAGAGGTTCCTTCACCTGGTATACGGTGAACAGGAGAATCTCTATGAAGAATCTCATATGACTCATACCAATATTTTTGAGCTCCTGGAGCAAAAAGGTCTACATCATCAATAGAAAAAGGACATTTTGCTTGTCCGTTATTTTCAATCCCATCTTTAGAGGTCATTTTTAATCCCTTATTTTATTCATTTATGTGTAATTTAATATATTTTTTAATTCCCTAATATCAATCTTAAAGTAACAATTAATATTAGTTTCATAATTTATTTTGCCTTTGAACCATAAAGATCCTCTAATTCTTCACCATACAATTCTTTTATTTTATGGCGTCTTATTTTCATTGTTGGGGTAAGGAGACCATTATCTGTAGAGAAAGGATCTCGAACAATAATAAATTTTCTTATCTTTTCTATTGAAGATAGACTTTCGTTGGCCTTTTTTACCTCGCTGGAAATTAAATCATGAATTTCTGCATCATCAAGTTTAGAGGTTTTATCTTCTTCAGGAACAATTATAGCCACAAGATAAGGTCTTCTATCACCCTCAACCATTGCTTGAAAAATTGTTTCTTGGAATGTTAAAGATCCCTCTGGTCTTGTTGGAGCTATATTGTCACCGCCAGAATTAACTATTAATTCTTTTTTTCGTCCAGTTATTGTTATAAAACCATCATCAGCTATAGAAGCAATATCACCAGTATGAAGCCATCCATCTATAATTGTCTCATTGGTGGTCTTTTCATCCCTCCAATAACCCTTCATAACACAATCNCCTTTTACTAGTAGCTCTCCATCTTCACCAAGCTTAGCTTCAACTCCTTTTACGGCAGGTCCAACTGTCTCAATTTTTATTTTTTCTGGACGATTTGCACTTATTAAAGGGCTTGATTCTGTTTGGCCATATCCTTGTAATATTTTAATACCTAATGCTAAGAAGAAGTTACCTATTTCAGGGTTAAGTGCAGCTCCTCCTGAAACAAAAGCTCTTAATTTCCCTCCAAGCTGATTATTTATTTTNTTTCTAATTAGAGCTCCATAAGAATAATATTCAATTATCTCTATGAAATTTAGCTTACTAAATATTTTTTTNAATCCAAGTTTGACAGACCGATTAAAAATAGTTTTTATTATAAAATTCTTACTTTTCATCTGAATTTTAATTCTATCATGTATCACTTCAAAAATTCTTGGAACAGCTGTTGTTAGGGTAGGTGAAATTTCTAACAAGTTAGAAGAAAATTTTTCAGGACCTTCGCAAAAATATATTTCAGACCCTAAATCAACTTGTAAGTAAAGCCCTGCAGTATGCTCATATGAATGTGATANTGGTATTAAGGATAAGTATTTATTATTATTCTTACCTATAATCTCTATCAAATCCTCTGCACCTAGAAGATTAGAGTAAATATTTTTATGGGTAAGCATAACCCCTTTGGGTCTACCCCCTGTTCCAGATGTGTATATTATGCATGAAGTATCATCAGGCTGNATTTTATCAAGATGATCGGTNGAACTTTCGATTGTATTTTTACCGAAATTATTAATTTCATNATAACTTATTATATTNAAACCTTCCGGTTCAAAACCATTATAATTATCTATTGTTATCAATAGTTTACATTCTTTTGTTCTAGTGGTAGCCAAAGCTAATCTGTTGGCTAAAATGTTATTTGAGGTTATTACGGCTTTAGCACCAGAATGCTCAAGAATATAATGATGATCATCTTCTGTGTTTGTAGTATAGGCTGGTACTGTTATACCTCCAATCATTGTGATTGCTAGATCNGCTACAATCCACTCAGGTCTATTCTCNGAAACAATAACNACTCTGTCCCCGGGTTTTATTCCATGTGCNCTTAATCCACTAGAAAATTCTTTTACTTTTTCTGAAGTTTCTTTCCATGTAAGACTTTTCCATTCTTTATTAATTTTTGCCCAAAGAAAAGGCTTGTTAGAATTTTCTTCTGCACGATCAAGAAACAATTTATTTAAAGACTGAAAGTTCATTTTAATTAGTTATCGATAATTGATAAAGCGATATAGCAGCACTTGCACTGACATTTAGTGTTGAAAATTCATCATTTGTTTTATTTTCAATTACAGCCATAATATCACATTTAGTTTTCGTTAGTCGCCTCAATCCTTTTCCTTCAGAGCCCATTACCAAAACTCTAGGCTGGTCATCGTCTAGCTTAATATTACTCATTTTAGATTCCCCCAACTCGTCTAGACCTATGATTGTAAAGCCTTGTTTTGACAATAGTGTTAAGGTTGCCGACAGATTGGTTACCTCAACAATATTAACATATTCTAGCGCACCTGATGCAGCTTTTGCAAGAGAGCCTGTTTCACCTGGGCTATGTTTTTTAGTTGTTATTATCGAAGATGCNCCAAAAACTTTTGATGATCTCATAATTGCTCCAATATTTTGAGGGTCTGTCACTTGGTCAAGAGCAACTATAAGTTTTGAATTTATAACCTCCCTTAAGTCCTTTTTTTGTAAAGGGAGAGTCTCTAAAACAAACCCTTGATGTGTAACAATTTGTTGTTGAAATAATTTATCAATATCATTCAAATGCAGAATTTTAAATGGATNCTGACCTAAAATGTTCTGTTGATCGATGTAGAGTTTATTTTTTTCTGTTAGATATAATTTCTTTATTATTCTTTTTGGATTTCTTAAAGCAGACAATACAGCATGATGACCCCATAAATAGTGAGGAGTCTTTTTGTTCTTATTATCCTTATTTTTTCTCATTATTTCATATTTTTTTAGTTACATGAATTTATAAATTTTCTTAATGATAATAACAAGCAGAAGATATTTTATGGATTTTTTTCGAAATTTAATATATTTTTTTTTAATAAATGAATTCTAGGTATTGACTTTCGTCGCAGAAGGCACAATAAACCAATTCTGCTTTGGATTAAAGCGCTGGTAAGCTCTCTAAAGTTTGGAGGGGTGCCCGAGTGGTTAAAGGGGACGGGCTGTAAACCCGTTGGCTATGCCTACGTTGGTTCAAATCCAACTCCCTCCACCAGTTGAAGAGCTAGCAGGTGGTGAGTGATAGGCGGGTGTAGCTCAATGGTAGAGTAACAGCCTTCCAAGCTGATGATGAGGGTTCGATTCCCTTCACCCGCTCCATTTTGATCCAAGGAGTGTAAGTTGGCGTTGCCAATTTTAGTTTAATTTTGTGGAGTATAAATATGTCTAAAGAAAAATTTGAGCGTAACAAGCCTCATTGTAATATTGGAACAATTGGTCATGTCGATCATGGTAAAACTACTTTAACTGCTGCTATAACAAAAGTTTTAGCTGATGTTGGTGGTGCAGAATTTTCTGCCTTTGATCAGATTGATAATGCTCCTGAAGAAAGAGAAAGAGGCATTACTATTGCAACATCTCATGTTGAATATGAAACAGACGGGCGTCACTATGCCCACGTTGATTGCCCTGGTCATGCTGACTACGTTAAAAATATGATAACTGGTGCAGCCCAAATGGACGGTGGTATATTGGTTGTGTCTGCAGCAGACGGACCTATGCCTCAAACAAGAGAGCACATTCTTCTTGCAAGACAAGTAGGTGTTCCAGCCCTAGCTGTTTTTATGAATAAAGTAGATCAGGTTGATGATGAAGAACTTCTTGAGCTTGTTGAAATGGAAATCAGAGAGTTATTAAATGAATATGAATTCCCTGGTGATGATATCCCAATTATAAAGGGATCTGCTCTTGCCGCTTTAGAAGGTAGAGATGATGCTATTGGCAAAGAAGCTATAATGGAGCTTATGAAGCAAGTTGATGCATATATTCCTCAACCAGAAAGACCAGTTGATCAACCTTTCTTAATGCCTATTGAGGATGTTTTCTCAATATCAGGACGAGGAACTGTTGTGACGGGCCGTGTTGAAAGAGGTGTCATTAACGTTAATGAAGAAATTGAAATTGTTGGTGTAAAAGAAACTCAGACTTCAGTTTGTACTGGTGTGGAAATGTTTCGTAAACTTTTGGACCAAGGAGAAGCTGGTGATAATGTTGGTATTCTTCTTAGAGGTGTTGAACGTGAGGCGGTCGAAAGAGGTCAGGTTTTATGTAAACCAAAATCTATAACGCCCCATACAAAATTTAAAGCAAGTGCTTATATTTTAACTAAAGAAGAGGGTGGAAGACACACACCTTTCTTTACTAACTATAGACCTCAGTTTTATTTTAGAACAACAGATGTTACTGGCGTTGTAACTCTTCCAGCAGGAACTGAAATGGTTATGCCAGGTGATAATATTGAAGTAGATGTTGAGCTAATTGTTCCAATCGCTATGGAAGATAACCTTCGTTTTGCTATTCGTGAGGGTGGAAGAACAGTTGGTGCCGGTGTGGTTTCAGCAATTATCGAGTAGTTAGCTTTTTTGGAGGAGTGTAGCTCAATTGGCTAGAGCACCGGTCTCCAAAACCGGGGGTTGGGGGTTCGACTCCCTCCACTCCTGCCAAATAGGTGCAATTCGAAATTTTGATTAGTAAATTGGAGAAGATAAATGGCAAAAGTTGGTCCTTTAATGTTTATCCAACAAGTAAGAAATGAAGTTTCTAAGGTTACATGGCCTTCAAGAAATGAAACTACTCTTACATCTGTGATTGTTATAATTTTTGCTATAATAGCTTCTCTTTTCTTTTTTTTAAGTGATCAAGTTATGAGTTTTTTTATAAGGCTTATTTTAGGTTTAGGAAGTTAACTCATGTCAAAAAGATGGTATATCATTCACGCTTACTCAAACTTTGAAAAAAAAGTAGCTGAGTCTGTTCAAGAGAGAGCCGCTCTCTCTGGTATAGAGGATCTTATCGAAGAGGTTATAGTTCCTACGGAAGAAGTTGTGGAGTTGAGAAGAGGAAGAAAAGTTACTTCTGAGAAAAGATTTTTTCCAGGATACGTTTTAATTAAAATGGACTTAACGGATGAGGCTTTTCATTTAGTGAAGAATACTCCCAAAGTTACTGGATTTTTGGGATCAGACCATGGAACAAAACCGCATCCTGTATCTCAGGCAGAAATTGATAGAATTACTAATAGAGTTCAAGAAGGTATTGATAATCCTAAGCCTTCAATAATTTTTGAAATTGGAGAACAGGTTAGGGTCTCTGAAGGTCCTTTTGCATCCTTTAGTGGTTTTGTTGAAGAAGTTGATGAAGAAAAGACTAGACTTAAGGTTGCAGTTTCTATATTTGGTCGTCCTACACCTGTAGAGCTCCAATATGGTCAAGTTGAGAAATTATAAAGGTAATTAATTATGGCAAAACAGATTGATGGTTATTTAAAGTTACAAGTTCCTGCAGGTGCGGCAAGTCCTTCGCCTCCCATAGGGCCTGCTTTAGGTCAGAGAGGCTTAAATATAATGGAATTTGCAAAAGCTTTTAATGACAGAACTAAAGATGAAGAAAAAGGAACACCTTTACCAACAATAATTACTATTTTTGCTGACAAATCTTTTACTTTTGTTGTTAAAACAGCTCCAACAAGTTACTTATTAAAAAAAGCGGCGAAGATAGATAAGGGTTGTGGTACCCCAGGAAGGGATACTTTAGGATCTGTAACAGTTTCACAATGCAAAGAAATTGCTGAAATTAAAATGAAAGATTTAAATGCAAATGATATAGATGCTGCAGTGAATATTGTAAAAGGTTCTGCAAGATCCATGGGTATGGAAGTTAGAGATTAAAATGGCAAAAAACGGAAAAAGACATATAGCAAACAAAGAAGGTATTAATCCTGAATTAGCTCTAGATCTTAAAGAGGCTGTTACTTTAATTAAAAGTAAGGCTAATTCGAAGTTTGATGAAACTATAGAAGTTGCGTTAAATTTAAATATTGATCCTTCGCAATCTGATCAAACTGTTCGTGGTGTAATCAATTTACCGAATGGGATTGGCAAGGATGTAAAAGTGGCTGTTTTTGCGAGAGGTGATTCAGCTGAGAAGGCAAAAAGCTCTGGTGCAGATATAGTTGGTGCTGAAGAGTTGGTAGAAGAAGTAGCCTCAGGAAAAATTAATTTTGATCGTTGTATTTCTACTCCTGAAATGATGCCTTTGGTCGGTAAGTTAGGTAAAGTTTTAGGCCCTAGAGGAATGATGCCTAATCCTCGAACAGGAACTGTTACAAACGATGTTGAAGAGGCCGTTAAATCAGCTAAATCTGGAGCTGTTGAGTTTAGGGCTGAAAAAGGCGGTGTTATTCATGCTGGAATTGGAAAGGCAAGTTTTTCCGAAAAAGCAATTTCTGAAAACATTATTGAATTTATTGGCGCTGTTCGAAAAGAAAAACCTAGCGGTGCTAAAGGTACATATATAAAGAAAGTTTCTCTGAGTTCCACAATGGGACCTGGAGTTAGTGTTGATACAGGGGGAATTTAATTTCCTTTGTTTCAAGCATACCTTAACCGGTATGTAACTGTCCTAGATTACGGGTGTTTTGCTTAATGTGTTTCTAACACTCCTGTATGAGACAGGTAGAGAGACGAATAAGAATTTTTCTTAATCGGTTCAATATCAGGACAGCTAGTTATTCTATAAATAATTTTTATTTGTAGAATTTTTTGTTGGTAGACCTTGCTAGTTTATAAGGTTTGTTTTGGAGAAAGTTTGTGGATAGAGCCAGTAAAGAAAAGATTGTTTCATCATTAAATAAAGCATTTGATGAGTCAAATTTTTTAATAGTAACTCAAAACGAAGGTTTAACGGTTGAAGAGATGTCTTCCTTGAGAAGAAACCTCAGAGAATCTAATACCTCTTTTAGAGTTGCTAAAAATAGTCTTGCTAAAATTGCTGCTAATAAAACGGCCGCAGAGCCTTTAGAAGAATTATTTAACGGCCCTACAGCAATAGCTTTTTCTGATGAACTGACGTCCTCTCCTAAAATTATTGTGGATTTTGCTAAAGATCATGAAAAATTATCAATAGTTGGTGGATTGATGGATGGAAAATTAATTGATAGTGAGGTTATTAAGCAGCTTGCAGCTCTTCCTTCAATGGATGAGTTAAGGTCTAAGATTATCGGTGTTTTAAATGCCCCAGCAACAAAAGTTGCGGGTATATTAAACCGCCCTGGTGGTCAGTTGGCTCAAGTTCTTAGTGCAAAATCCCAACAAGAAGAAACTGCTTAATTTATTTTAAAATATTAAATCGATAGGAGATTAAAATGGCTGATTTAGAAAAAATAGTAGACGAATTATCAAATTTATCTGTTCTGGAGGCTTCAGAACTTTCAAAATTACTTGAAGAAAAATGGGGTGTTTCTGCTGCTGCACCTGTAGCTGTAGCTGCTGCGCCTGCTGGTGGGGCTGGTGAAGCTGCCGCTGAAGAACAAGACTCTTTTACTGTTGTATTAACAGCGGCTGGAGATAAAAAAATCAATGTAATTAAGGAAGTAAGAACTATAACAGGTCTTGGCTTAAAGGAAGCTAAGGATTTAGTTGAGGGTGCTCCAAAGGATGTTAAGGAGAATGCTTCAAAAGAAGAAGCTGCTGAAATCAAGGAAAAACTTGAGGCTGCAGGCGCTACTGTCGAACTTAAATAATTGATTTACATACTTTAATTACTTTATTAAATAACTTTAAGGCTGAATAAATATGTCGCAAACATTTCAAAATCGAAAAAGATTAAGAAAAACATTTCAACGAAACGACCAAATTGCTGAGATGCCAAACCTTATTGAGGTTCAAAAATTTTCTTATGAACTATTTTTACAAAGATTTATTAAAGGTGAAGATAGGCTTGATAAAGGTTTAGAAAATGTTTTTAGGTCAGTTTTTCCTATAAGTGACTTTAGTGAAACATCAACTATAGAGTATATATCATATTCTTTTGATGAACCAAAATTCGATACAGATGAATGTATACAAAGGGGTTTAACTTATGCTGCTCCTCTTAAAGTAACATTAAGGCTTATAGTTTTTGATGTTGATGAAGATACTTTAGCTAAATCTGTTAAGGATGTTAAAGAGCAAGATGTTTATATGAGTGATCTTCCATTAATGACTGAAAATGGAACATTTATTATAAATGGTACTGAAAGAGTTGTTGTTTCTCAAATGCACAGAAGTCCTGGAGTATTTTTTGATCACGATAAGGGAAAAACCCATTCCTCTGGTAAAATTCTATTTGCGGCTAGAATTATTCCTTACAGAGGTTCTTGGATGGATTTTGAATTTGACCCAAAAGATATAGTTAATGCGAGAATTGATAGAAAGAAAAAGATTCCTGCTACCACTATTCTTTACAGTCTTGGTTATGACTCTGAGGAAATCCTCTCTATGTTCTATAAAGCTGAAGTACTTTCAAGACATAAAGATGGATGGAAGAAAGATTTTATCCCAGAAAATATAACTGGCGGTAAATCATTGTTTCCATTGGTTTCTAAAGGAAAAGTCGTAGTTGAAGCTGGTAAGAAATTTACACCTAGGCTTTTAAATCAATTATCAGAAAAAAATATTAAAGAGCTTGAGCTAACCAATGAAGAACTTATCGGTAAGTTTGTTTCTGAAGATATCGTAAATATGGAAACAGGAGAAATTTTTGCTGAAGCAGGCCAAGAAATTACTGAGGAGTTATTGGCTGAATTAGAGTTAGCAAAAATTAACACTCTACCAATTCTAGCAATAGATAATATTAGTGCCAGTCCATTTTTAAGAAATACACTTGCGCTTGATAAATCAATAGATAAGGAAACAGCTTTATTCGAAATATATAAAATTTTAAGACCTGGTGAACCACCTACTGTGGAAAGTGCTACAGCTCTATTTAATAGCTTATTTTTTGATTCTGATCGTTACGACCTGTCCGATGTGGGCAGAGTTAAATTAAATATGAGATTAAATTTAGATACTCCGGACACTGTAAGAGTTCTTACCAAGGAGGATATATGTTCTGTTTTAAAGACTCTAGTTAATCTTCGAGACGGAAAAGGGGATATTGACGATATCGATAATCTAGGCAATAGACGTGTTAGATCCGTAGGTGAGTTAATGGAAAATCAATTCCGTATAGGCCTTTTGAGAATGGAAAGAGCCATAAGGGAGAGAATGAGTTCTGTTGATATTGATGCTGTAATGCCACAGGATATTATTAATGCAAAACCAATAGCAGCCACAATAAGAGAGTTTTTTGGCTCATCTCAATTATCTCAGTTTATGGATCAAACTAACCCACTTTCAGAAATTACTCACAAAAGAAGAGTTTCTGCTTTAGGCCCTGGTGGCCTTACAAGAGAAAGAGCTGGTTTCGAGGTAAGAGATGTTCATCATACTCATTACGGAAGAATTTGTCCTATTGAGACACCTGAGGGACCAAATATTGGATTAATTAATTCATTGGCAACTTATTCAAGAATTAATAAATATGGATTTATTGAAAGTCCATATTTAAAGGTAGTAGATGGAAAAAAGACAAATGAAATTTCTTATCTTTCTGCAGTAGAGGAAAGTAGATATAGAATTGCTCAAGCAGATGAACCTGCTGATAGCAAAGGGAATCTTCTTTCTGAATTATTAAATTGTAGACATGATGGTGACTTTGATCTTGTTCCTCCATCATCAGTAGACTTTGTCGATGTTAGCCCTCAGCAAACTGTGTCTGTTGCAGCAGCTCTTATTCCATTTTTAGAAAATGATGATGCTAATAGAGCTTTAATGGGATCAAATATGATGAGGCAAGCTGTTCCACTTGTTACAAATGAAGCCCCATTTGTGGGAACAGGAATGGAAGCCACTGTGGCAAGGGACTCGGGCTCTGCTGTTGTTGCAAAAAGAGATGGTATTGTTGATCAGGTTGACGCTCAAAGAATTGTTATTACATCTGATGGAGATCTTGAGGCAGGCGATCTTGGTGTTGATATATATAATTTAAAAAAATTCCAAAGATCAAATCAATCTACATGTATGAATCAAAGACCGCTTGTTAGAATAGGGGATAAGGTTTTTAAAGGCGATATTATTGCTGATGGACCCTCTACTGATTTTGGTGAGCTAGCTTTAGGAAAAAATGTTTTGGTAGCATTTATGCCTTGGAATGGATATAATTTTGAGGATTCAATCCTAATTTCGGAAAAAATTGTGAAAGACGATGTCTTTACTTCAATTCACGTTGAGGAATTTGAAGTTATGGCAAGAGATACAAAACTTGGATCAGAAGAGATTACTCGGGATATACCAAACGTAGGTGAAGAAGCCTTAAGAAACTTAGACGAATCAGGAATTGTTTATATAGGTGCGGAAGTGAGACCTGGTGATATTCTTGTAGGCAAGGTTACACCAAAAGGGGAAAGTCCAATTACCCCAGAAGAGAAGCTTCTGAGAGCTATTTTTGGTGAAAAAGCTTCTGATGTAAGAGATTCTTCATTAAAGCTTCCCCCTGGAACAAATGGATCTGTTGTTGATGTTAGGGTTTTCAACAGGCATGGCATTGAAAAAGACGAAAGAGCTCTAGCTGTTGAAAGAGAAGAAGTTGAAAGATTATCTATTGATAGAGATGATGAGTTATCTATCCTTGATAGAAATATTTATTCTAGATTAAAGTCGGCACTATTGAATAAAATGGCCTCTTCAGGACCTTCAGTAGGTTCTAGTAAGAAAATCGATGAAGCTTTATTGAATGAAGTACCAAAATCTTCTTGGTGGGATTTTGTAATGCAAAATAATAGCATTCAAAAGGATATGGAAAACCTTCGAGATCAGTATGATGAAAATAAAAAACAGATTGAAGATAGATTTGCTGAAAAAGTTGAAAAAGTAAGTCGTGGAGATGAGTTACTGCCTGGTGTCATGAAGAGTATAAAAGTTTATGTTGCTATTAAAAGAAAACTACAGCCAGGAGATAAAATGGCGGGTAGGCATGGCAATAAAGGTGTTATCTCAAGGATTGTTCCTGTTGAGGATATGCCCTATTCTAGCGATGGAAGGCATGTTGATATAGTTCTCAACCCACTTGGTGTTCCAAGTAGAATGAATGTTGGACAAATACTTGAAACACATCTTGGCGCAGCATGCGCAGGTCTTGGACGACAAATTAATAATGCAATTAAGGAATACGAGAATAGTGGTGATATTAAAAATATTCGTTCAACTTTAGAGGATATATATCAGCCTTCAGAAATAAAAAAATATGAAGATGGTGATCTTATTGAGCTAAGTCATTCGTTAACAAAAGGTGTTCCAATTGCAACTCCCGTTTTTGATGGTGCTCAAGAAGTTGATATTAATAATTTACTTGAAAAAGCTAATTTAAGTTCAAGTGGCCAAATAACACTTTACGATGGTAGGACCGGTCAGAAGTTTGATAGACCTGTTACTGTTGGTTATATCTACATGCTAAAACTCCATCATTTAGTGGATGATAAGATTCATGGAAGATCTGTTGGGCCTTACAGTCTCGTGACACAACAACCTCTTGGTGGTAAAGCTCAGTTTGGCGGCCAAAGGTTTGGTGAAATGGAGGTTTGGGCTCTTGAAGCTTATGGTGCTGCTTATACGCTTCAAGAAATGCTAACAGTGAAATCTGATGATGTTGCTGGAAGAACAAAAGTTTATGAGTCAATCGTTAGAGGTGAAGAAAACTTTGAGTCTGGTGTCCCCGAAAGCTTTAATGTTTTAGTTAAAGAAATGAGGTCTCTAGGCTTAAATGTGGAATTACAAGATTCTGTTGATTAATTGATTGCAAATTTATAGCAACATTTAATTGTATTAAAATATGAGGATATAATGAATAAAGAAGTTTTAAATCTATTTAATCAGCCTAAATCTAATCAATCTTTTGATCATATTCGAATAGGTATAGCTAGCCCTGAAAAGATTCTTTCATGGTCCTTTGGCGAAATCAAGAAACCAGAAACAATTAACTATCGAACTTTTAAGCCAGAAAGAGATGGACTTTTTTGTGCTAGAATTTTTGGACCAGTTAAAGATTATGAATGTCTATGCGGTAAGTACAAAAGAATGAAGTTCAAAGGTATTGTATGCGAAAAATGCGGTGTTGAAGTAACTTTATCTAAAGTTAGAAGGGAAAGGATGGGTCATATTGAATTGGCCTCTCCTGTTGCACATATTTGGTTTTTAAAATCTTTGCCAAGCCGAATAGGCCTTATGCTTGATATGATGTTAAAAGACCTAGAAAAAGTTCTTTATTTCGAGAGTTATTTAGTCCTAGACCCAGGGCTTACCCCGCTGGAAAACCTTCAACTTCTTACAGAAGAAGAGTATTTAGATGCACAAGACGAGTATGGTGTAGATAATTTTAGAGCTGAAATAGGGGCGGAGGCAATTAGATTTCTTTTAGAGAATATTGATTTAGAGCAAATAAGCGAAGAAATTAGGAAAGAAATAAAAGAAACCAAAAGTGAACTTAAGCCAATTAAATTGGCAAAAAGACTTAAGCTAATAGAAGCATTTAAAGAATCAGGAAATAAACCAGAGTGGATGATTATGAAAGTTATTCCTGTTATCCCGCCTGAACTAAGACCTCTTGTGCCATTGGATGGAGGTAGATTTGCTACCTCAGATTTAAATGATTTATACAGAAGAGTTATTAATAGAAATAATAGGTTAAGAAGGTTAATGGATCTTCGTGCTCCTGATATTATTATTAGAAATGAAAAAAGAATGCTTCAGGAATCTGTTGATGCCCTCTTTGATAATGGAAGGAGGGGAAGGATAATTACAGGGTCTAATAAAAGACCATTAAAATCCCTTTCAGACATGCTTAAAGGAAAGCAAGGTCGTTTTAGGCAAAATTTATTAGGTAAACGAGTAGATTATTCTGGTCGTTCCGTCATTGTTGTTGGCCCTGAACTAAAGTTGCATCAGTGCGGCCTTCCTAAAAAATTAGCTCTTGAGCTATTTAAGCCTTTTATTTACTCTAAACTTGAATCTTTAGGTTTTTCCTCAACAGTCAAACAATCAAGAAGAATGGTTGAAAAACAAACTCCAGAAGTCTGGGATATTTTAGAAGAAGTCATTAGAGAGCATCCAGTTTTATTGAATAGAGCTCCAACTCTTCATAGGTTAGGTATTCAAGCTTTTGAACCCGTTCTTATTGAAGGTAAGGCAATTCAGCTTCACCCTCTAGTTTGTGCAGCTTTTAATGCTGATTTTGACGGTGATCAAATGGCAGTTCATGTTCCTCTATCTCTTGAGGCTCAGCTCGAAGCTAGAGTTTTAATGATGTCAACTAATAATATTCTACACCCTGCTAGCGGAGAGCCAATTATTGTTCCAAGTCAAGATATTGTTCTTGGTTTATACTATCTGTCTCAAATGAAACAAGGCGAACCTGGAGAAGGTAAAACCTTTGATAGTGTTAATGAATTAAATTTTTCTCTTGAAAATGAATCTATTACACTTCATTCAAAAATAAATTATAGATTTTCTACAGATGATGGTGAAAGGTCTATTGTGGAAACTACCCCGGGTAGAGTTCTAATTTCAAAAGAATTACCTGATAATGAAAACGTAAAGTTTGATATTGTTAATAAGCTTTTAACCAAAAAAGAAATATCAAGAATTATTGACGATGTTTATAGGCATTGTGGTCAAAAAGATACTGTTATATTTTGCGATCATATAATGAAGCTAGGTTTTCAAAATGCCTTTAAGGCAGGAATTTCTTTTGGTAAAGATGATATGATTATTCCTGAGGAAAAAGAAAAAATGATTGAAGATACTCATTCATTGGCAACAGAATTTGAGCAACAATATATTGATGGTTTTATTACCAGAGGTGAAAAGTATAATAAGGTTGTCGATGCTTGGGCAAAATGTACTGACAGAGTTGAAAATAAGATGATGGAAAAAATTTCAACAACTTCTATGAACGAAGGTACTAATAGAGAAAATGATGTTAATTCTATTTATATGATGGCACATTCTGGAGCTAGAGGATCAGCCGCTCAAATGAAACAATTAGCTGGTATGAGAGGTTTAATGGCAAAACCTTCTGGTGAAATTATTGAAACTCCAATTATTTCAAACTTTAAAGAGGGTTTAAATGTTTTAGAATATTTTAACTCTACTCATGGAGCTAGAAAAGGTCTTGCTGATACAGCTTTAAAAACAGCTAACTCTGGATACTTAACTCGTCGATTAGTTGATGTTGCCCAAGACTGTATTATTACAGAGGATGATTGCGGAACCGATGAAGGTATTATTATGACTGCTGTTATAGACTCTGGTGAAGAAATTGTTCCTCTTTCTCAACGATTACTTGGAAGAGTTCCTTGTGAGGATATTATTGACCCTGGAACAAATGAGGTTATTGCGAAGAAGGGTGAGATAATTGAAGAATTCCAAGTTCCTCTTTTAGATAAGGCTAATCTTGTATCTGTTAAGTTAAGATCAGTTTTAACCTGTAGTACTAAGCGAGGTGTTTGTGCAAAATGTTATGGTCGTGATTTAGCGAGAGGTACCCCTGTTAATATTGGTGAAGCCGTGGGAGTTATAGCTGCACAATCAATTGGCGAGCCTGGTACTCAATTAACAATGAGAACTTTTCATATAGGTGGAACAGCCCAGGTGATGGATAATTCTTATGTAGAATCTAATAGCGATGGTTCGGTTAAAATTGAAAACCTTAATACACTAGAAGATTCTGACAAGCGTAATATAGTTATAGGAAGAACAACCATTATTAATGTTCTTGATGAAAATGGAACTGAAAGAGCAAGTCATAAGTTACCATACGGCTCTCAATTGATGGTAAAAGACGGTGAGACTGTAAAGAAAAACCAAAGATTAGCTCAATGGGATCCTTATACTATTCCAATTATCACTGAAACAGCAGGTACTGTAGGTTTTGAAGATCTTGTAGATGGGGTTAGTATTGGTGAAGTTTCTGATGAATCTACTGGAATTAGTCAGAAAGTAGTAATCGATTGGAAAAACTCTGCTAAATCATCTGATTTCAAACCTTCAATGGTAATCAAAGGGGATGATGGCGAAATAGTTTCTCTCGAAAATAATAGAGAGGCAAGATACCTAATGTCGGTTGATGCTATTATTTCTTCTAGCGATGGAACTAAGGTTGGAGCTGGCGATGTTATAGCACGAATACCAACAGAAGGTGCCAAAACAAAGGATATTACAGGTGGTCTTCCAAGAGTAGCTGAGTTATTTGAGGCAAGGAAACCTAAAGACCATGCTATAATTGCAGAAGTTACAGGTAGGGTTGAATTTGCTAGGGATTATAAAAATAAAAAGAAAATAGTTATACACCCTCTGGATGATTCTGAATCTGAAGTTAGTTATCTTATAGCTAAAGGTAAGCATATATCTGTCCAAGATGGAGATACTATTGAAAAAGGGGAATATTTAATTGATGGAAACCCTGCCCCACATGATATTTTATCTATTCTCGGCTTAGAGGCCTTAGCAAGCTACTTAGTTAATGAAATTCAGAGTGTTTATCGACTACAGGGCGTTACTATTAATGACAAACATATCGAAGTGATTACTCGTCAAATGCTTCAAAAAGTTGAGATCTCTAATCCAGGTGATAGTGCTTTTATTTCTGGAGAACAGCTTGATAAATTAGAGGCTGAGGAGATTAACGAAAAGTTAATTGCAAAAAAACAAGAGCCTATGGAGTATAAACCAATCCTTCTTGGTATTACAAAAGCCTCTCTTCAAACTAGGTCATTTATATCAGCTGCATCTTTCCAGGAAACTACAAGAGTATTGACGGATGCTGCTGTTTACCGAAAATCTGATCATTTAGTGGGTCTTAAAGAAAATGTAATAGTTGGAAGACTAATTCCTGCAGGTACTGGAAGCTCTATTAGACGACTTGAAAGCGATGCTGCAGCTAAGGATGAAGCTTTAATTGCCGAGAGAGTGAAAGATGTTGAATCAGTTGAAATTGAATCGGCATAACAAATATTAAAAAATAGTGTTTTTTTCTTGACTGAAAACGAATAGAAAGCTACTAAGACAACGCTTATGACAGGTCGTAGGATTTTCCTAAACGCTGCCGCGCCATTCGCAAAATTTTAATTTATTGTTCATTCTATTATGAATGAATGTTTTATATTGGGAAAATATAATATGCCTACTATTAATCAATTAGTGCAAAGACGCGGAAGAGCTAATATAGCAAAAAGAAATAAAGTTCCTGCTATGGAAGCTTGCCCTCAAAAGAGGGGCGTTTGTACACGCGTCTATACAACAACTCCAAAAAAACCAAATTCCGCTTTACGTAAAGTTGCTCGTGTGAGGCTGACCAATGGATTTGAAGTCACTAGTTATATTCCTGGTGAAGGACATAATCTTCAAGAACACTCAGTTGTTCTGATTAGAGGTGGAAGGGTAAAAGATTTACCTGGTGTAAGATATCATGTTTTAAGAGGTGTTCTAGATACCCAAGGGGTATCTGATCGTAAACAGAGAAGATCAAAATACGGTACAAAAAGGCCTAAGTAATTAATTTATAGAGGAATACAATGTCCAGAAGACATAAAGCAGAAAAAAGAGAAATTTTCCCTGATCCAAAGTACAGAGATGAGGTTGTATCTAAATTCATGAATAATCTTATGGTGGATGGTAAAAAATCTGTTGCAGAAAAAATTGTTTATGGTGCATTTGATCAAATCGAAGGAAAATTAAAAACCGATCCAATTAAAGTTTTTCATGATGCTATTGATAATGTTATGCCTTCTGTAGAAGTTAGATCTCGAAGAGTTGGCGGTGCAACTTATCAAGTTCCTGTAGAAGTTAGATCTGAAAGAAGAAAAGCTCTAGCTATTAGATGGATAATTGCTGCAGCAAGATCAAGAAGCGAAGATACTATGGGGGAAAAACTATCTTCCGAATTAATTGATGCTTCAAATAACAGAGGTTCATCTGTTAAAAAAAGAGAAGATACTCATAAAATGGCTGAAGCAAACAGAGCTTTCTCTCATTATCGTTGGTAATTTTTAAAGGTTTATTATGGCACGCGCAACACAGTTATCAGATTATAGAAATATAGGGATTATGGCTCACATTGATGCTGGTAAAACAACTACGACGGAACGTATTCTATATTATACAGGTAAAAGTTATAAAATTGGTGAAGTTCATGATGGCGCTGCAACAATGGATTGGATGGAGCAAGAGCAAGAGCGAGGAATAACAATTACCTCAGCTGCAACAACCTGTTTTTGGAATGATAAAAGAATAAATATAATTGATACACCTGGTCATGTTGATTTCACTATTGAGGTAGAGAGATCGCTTAGAGTTCTTGATGGTGCTGTTGCAGTTTTTGACTCGGTTGCAGGTGTTGAACCTCAATCTGAAACAGTTTGGCGTCAAGCTAACAAGTATGATGTTCCTAGAATGTGCTT
The DNA here is from genome assembly GCA_002704345.1 of Rhodobiaceae bacterium. Lineage (GTDB taxonomy): Bacteria > Pseudomonadota > Alphaproteobacteria > MED-G09 > MED-G09 > MED-G09. The sequence continues at coordinate 28,291 of PAGD01000010.1, forward strand.
TGTAAATAAAATGGATAGAATTGGAGCAGATTTTTATCGATGTGTTGAAATGATCAAAGATAGACTAGGATCAACTCCTCTTGTTATGCAGTTGCCTATTGGATCCGAGAGTAATTATGAAGGTTTAATTGATTTAGTTCTAATGAAGGAAATAGTTTGGAAAGAAGAAAACCTTGGTGCCGAGTTTGAATATAGAGATATCAGAGATGATTTAAAAGCAGATGCCGAAAAATACAGATCTGAGCTTATAGAGAGTGCTGTAGAGCAAGATGATGAGGTAATGGAAGCTTACCTTGAAGGTAACGAACCTGATGTTGACACAATTAAACGATGCATTCGAACTGGTGTTTTAAATCAATCATTTGTTCCTGTTTTAAATGGAACTGCATTTAAGAATAAGGGTGTTCAACCTCTCCTTGATGCTGTTGTTGATTTTATGCCATCTCCGATTGATGTTGAAGCCATTAAAGGTGTACATCCCGACACCGAGGAGGAAATGAAAAGAGAATCCTCTGATACAGAGCCATTATCACTTTTAGCTTTTAAGGTTATGAATGATCCATTCGTTGGTAATCTAACTTTCGCAAGAATTTACTCTGGCGTTTTAGAGACAGGGCAAACCCTTGTTAATACAGTTAAAAATAAAAAAGAAAGAATTGGAAGAATGCTTGAAATGCATTCTAATTCAAGAGAAGACATAAAAGAAGCTCGTGCAGGAGATATTGTCGCCCTTGTTGGGTTAAAAGATACTACAACTGGCGATACATTGTGTGGTAATGAAAATCAAATCGTTTTAGAAAGAATGGAATTTCCTGAGCCGGTTATTGAAGTTGCTGTTGAACCAAAAACCAAAGCTGACCAAGAAAAAATGGGACTTGCTCTAGCTCGTTTAGCTAAAGAGGATCCATCATTTAGAGTTTCATCAGATAATGAATCTGGCCAAACTGTTATTAGTGGTATGGGGGAATTACATCTTGATATTCTAGTTGATAGAATGAAGAGGGAATTTAAAGTCGAGGCTAATGTAGGTGCTCCTCAGGTTGCTTACCGTGAAACATTTTCAAAAGAAGCAGAAATTGATTACACACATAAGAAACAAAGTGGTGGAGCCGGACAATTTGCCCGCCTTAAAATTATTATCACACCAAATAAACCAGGCGAAGGATATCAATTTACTAGTGAAATTGTAGGCGGAAATATCCCTAAAGAATATATCCCAGGTGTTGAAAAAGGTATCGCTAGTGTAAAAGACTCAGGGGCGCTAGCTGGTTTTCCTATTATTGATTTTAATGTGAGACTAATTGATGGTGCATATCATGATGTAGATTCAAGTGTTATGGCTTTTGAAATTGCTGCTAGAGCGGCATTTAGAGAGGTTTGTAGGGATGCTGGGATTAAGCTACTTGAACCAATGATGAAGGTTGAAGTTGTAACCCCGGAAGAGCATTTGGGGGATATTATTGGTGATTTAAATAGTAGAAGAGGTCAAATTTCTGGTACAGAAACACGGGGTCCTTCAACAGTTATTGATGCTATGGTTCCGCTTGCCAATATGTTTGGTTATGTAAATACACTAAGGTCTATGTCTCAAGGAAGGGCTGTTTTCACTATGTTATTTGATCATTATCAGGAAGTCCCTAAGGCTGTATCTGATGAAGTTATTGCTAAATTAGCATAGTTAATTTTATTAAAAGGGTAGGTAAATGAAAGAGCAGAACATAAGAATTAGATTAAAGGCATATGATCATAGAACTCTTGATACATCTGCAAAAGAAATTCTTGATACAGCTAAAAGAACTGGGGCAGATGTTCGTGGCCCGATTCCATTACCTACACGTATCGAGAAATTTACAGTTCTTAAAGGACCTCATATTGATAAAAAAAGTAGAGAGCAGTTTGAAATAAGAACTCATAAAAGATTAATGGATATAATTGATCCTACGCCCCAAACAGTCGACGCTCTAATGAAATTAGACTTAGCCGCTGGTGTAGATGTTGAAATTAAATTATAGGGACTGAGGTTAATAAAATGAGAACCGGATTAATATGTAAGAAACTTGGTATGAGCCGTGTATATACTGATGCAGGTATTCATGTTCCTGTTACTATTTTGCATTTAGATAATTGTCATGTTGTTTCTACAAAAACTAAAGCTAAAGACGGCTATTCTTCTGTCCAATTGGGTGTGGTAAATGCAAAAGATAAACACACATCAAAACCCATGAAAGGTCATTTTAAGAAAAACAATGCTCAACCTAAAGTTAAATTATCAGAATTTCGTGTAAGTGAAGAAAATTTACTTGAGAATGGTTCTGAATTATCAGCTTCTCACTTTGTTGATGGGCAATATATAGATGCCTCTGGTATTTCTATTGGTAAAGGTTTTGCTGGAGCTATGAAGCGTCATAATTTTGGTGGTTTAAGAGCATCGCATGGTGTTTCCATTAGTCATAGAAGTCATGGCTCAACTGGGCAATGCCAAGATCCAGGAAAGGTTTTCAAAGGTAAAAAAATGGCAGGCCATATGGGTGCAGCTAATGTAACTGTTCAGAATTTAGAGGTTATTAAAACTATGTCCGATGAAGGTTATATTTATATTAAAGGCGCTGTACCTGGACCAAAGGGTGGATGGGTTTTGTTAAAAGATTCTGTAAAAAAATCTTTACCAGATAATCTTCCTTTACCAGCGGGGTTAAAGCTTGCTAGTGACGAAGTTAATAGTGATGAATCTTATTCTGAAAATGTTGATCATGACCAGATAGTAGATGCTCCTGAGAGCTCAAATGAAAATACTGAGCTTTCAAATAATGAGGGAGATTCAAATGAAAGTTAATTTAGTAAGTTTAAGCTCCGATAAAAAGTCTTCACAAGAGCTAAATGACTCTATTTATGGTCTTGACCCTAGAGGAGACATTCTTCATAGAGTTGTAACTTGGCAATTATCAAAAAGAAGGTCTGGGACACATAAAGTTAAAGAAAGAGGCGAGATTAAGGGTAGCACAAAGAAAATTATGGCTCAAAAAGGATCTGGTGGCGCAAGACACAGTACTAGGAAAGTTAATCTTTTCCGAGGTGGTGGCGTTGCATTTGGTCCAAAACCAAGGGATTATTCTACCAAGCTTCCAAAAAAAATACGAACACTTGGACTTAAACATGCTCTTTCAGCAAAAGTTAAGAATGATGAATTAATTGTTATAGATGAAGCAAAGCTCTCTTCCCCAAAAACAAAAGAGCTTGCCTCTAAAATTAAAGAATTAAAGCTTGAAAATGCTTTATTTATAGATTTAAAAGAGTTCGATAAAAATTTTGAATTAGCAATTAAAAATATTAAAGGTCTAGAGCTTATAAATATAGAGGGAATAAATGTTTATGACATCCTTCGTAAAGAAAAGTTAGTTCTTACAAAGAGATCTGTTGAAATGTTAAATGAGAGACTCCAATGAGTGAAAAAAATTATTTCGATATTTTGGTTAGCCCGGTGATTACTGAAAAGTCTTCAATGCTCTCAGAGAGTAACAAGGTCGTATTCAAGGTGGGTATGAAATCATCGAAGAGTGAAATTAAGAAAAGTATAGAAGAGCTTTTTAAGGTTAAAGTTAAGTCCGTTAATACTCTTAGACGTAAAGGTAAAACAACTAATTTTAAAAACGTTAAAGGTAAAAGAAAAGATTTTAAGCACGCGATTATTACCCTTGAAGAAGGTCAATCAATAGATGTTATGGGTGGAGTATAATAAATGGCTTTAAAATCATATAAACCGACCAGTCCCGGTCAAAGAGGTTTGGTTTTAGTTGATAAATCTCATTTATCAAAAGAAAGACCTGTAAAAAGTTTGACTGAAGGTCTAACTAGCTCTGGCGGTAGAAACAATAAAGGTAGAATGACTGCAAGAAGAAGAGGTGGTGGGCATAAAAGACTTTATAGAAAAATTGATTTTAAAAGAAATAAGTTAGATATTTCAGCAACTGTAGAAAGACTTGAGTACGATCCAAACCGTTCTGCTTTTATTGCTCTTTTGAAGTACGATGATGGAGAGCTAAGTTATATCGTTGCACCGCAAAGACTATCTGTAGGTGACAAAGTAATTTCTAGCGAGAAAGCGGATATTAAGCCTGGCAATACAATGCCTATGAAAAAAATGCCTATTGGAACAATTATTCATAATATTGAAATGAAACCTGGAAAAGGCGCTCAGCTAATTAGATCTGCCGGTACTTTTGCTCAGTTAGTTGGTAGAGATCAGGGAATGGCTATACTTAAACTGACTTCTGGAGAGCAAAGGTTAATCCCCGATGTATGTAAAGCAACAGTTGGAGCTGTATCCAATCCAGATAATTCTAATACAAAATTAGCTAAAGCTGGAAGAAATAGGTGGAAGGGTAAAAGACCTTCTGTTAGAGGTGTTGTTATGAACCCAGTAGACCATCCGCATGGAGGTGGTGAAGGTAAAACATCTGGTGGTAGGCATCCTGTTACTCCATGGGGTGTGCCAACAAAAGGTAAGAAAACACGCTCAAATAAAGATTCTGATAAATTTATTGTTAGAACTCGTCATCAAAAGAGAAAAAGAAGGTAATTATGGCTAGATCAGTTTGGAAAGGTCCTTTCGTGGATCAATATATTTTAAAAAAAGCAGAGGCTGCAAGAGCGTCTGGACGCAAAGATGTCATAAAAATATGGAGCAGAAGATCTACAATTCTTCCTCAATTTGTTGGGCTTAATTTTGGTGTTTATAATGGTCAAAAGTTTATTCCAGTTTTAATTTCTGAAGACATGGTTGGGCATAAGTTTGGTGAATTTTCTCCTACTAGAACGTACTATGGCCATATGGCTGATAAATCTGCAAAGAGAGCTTAAATATGAGTGAGGTTAGTAAAATAAAAAATCCTTCTGACGATAAAGTTTCTAAAGCGATTGGAAAAATGATTAGAACAAGTCCGATCAAACTTAATGATGCAGTTAAAAGTATTCGAGGAAAAAAAGTTGGTGACGCTCTCTCTCACCTAGAGTTTTCTAAGAAAAGGATTTCTAATGAAGCCAAGAAGATTTTAGAAAGCGCAATTGCTAATGCAGAAAACAATCATTCGCTTGATATTGATAAACTTTATGTTGATGAAGCATTTGTCGGAAAAAATCTGGTAATGAAAAGATTTAGGCCAAGAGCTCGAGGAAGAACGGGTAAAATATTAAAGCCATTTAGTCAACTAACTATCATTCTTCGTGAGAAGAATTTAGAGGAAAAGAAATAATGGGACAAAAAGTTAATCCAATTAGCATGAGACTAGGAATTAACCGTACTTGGGATTCTAGATGGTATGCTGGTAAGAATGAATACAGTCAGCTTATTCAAGAAGATATTCAAATGAGAGCGATGATTTTCAAAGATCTTAAAAATGCTGCTATAGCTAATGTTATCATCGAAAGGCCCCATAAAAAATGCTTAGTTACAATTCATTCTGGAAGGCCTGGTTTAATTATTGGTAAAAAAGGTGCGGATATTGAGAACCTTAAAAAGAAATTACAAAATATTACATCTTCTGATGTCGTTGTAAATATTGTAGAGGTAAGGAAGCCAGAAGTTAATGCAACACTTGTTGCTGAAAATATTGCACAACAGCTTGAGAGAAGAATTGGTTTTAGAAGAGCTATGAAAAGAGCTGTTCAATCCGCTATGCGTTTGGGTGCTCAGGGTATACGAATTAATTGTGGCGGTCGCCTTGGTGGAGCAGAAATTGCAAGAACAGAATGGTATAGAGAGGGGCGTGTTCCACTTCATACCTTAAGGTCTGATATTGATTACGGAGTTGCTTCAGCTCATACGACCTATGGAATATGCGGAATAAAAGTTTGGATTTTCTTGGGTGAGATTATGGAGCACAATCCTCATGTAAAAGATGAAAAAAAATCTTCACAAGAAAATAATAATATAAGGCCTAGTAAGTAAGGAAATTTTTTATGTTACAACCTAAAAAAACAAAATTTCGTAAAGCCCATAAGGGAAGAATAAAAGGAAACGCCAAAGGTGGAACTACACTTAACTTCGGATCCTATGGACTGAAAGCCCTTACAGCTGAAAGAATAACTGCTAGGCAAATTGAAGCCGCTAGAAGAGCTATAACAAGGCACATGAAAAGAGCTGGTAGAGTTTGGATAAGAATTTTTCCTGATGTTCCGGTATCTAAAAAGCCTACAGAAGTTAGGATGGGTAAAGGTAAGGGTACACCAGAATATTGGGCTGCCAGAGTTAAGCCTGGAAGAATTATGTTTGAGATTGACGGTGTTTCACCCGAGGTTGCAAAGACAGCTCTAGACCTTGGATCATCAAAACTCCCAGTATTAACAAAAATTATAACTAGGCCTGGTGAAGGAATATAGATATGGCTAAGAAAGAAAAAGATATCAAGGATATGAGTTTAGATGAATTAACAGATTCATTAAACTCCCTTAAGAAAGAAGTTTTTAATATTGGCATCCAAAAAATGGCTGGCCAATTTGAGGACACTTCTCAAATATCAAAGAAAAAGAAAAGCATTGCTCGAGTAAAAACAATGATAAATAAACATAAAAATGAGGTGAGTGATGCCTAAAAGAATTTTAAAAGGTGTTGTCGTAAGTGATAAAGCGGATAAAACAATAACCGTTTCAGTTGAAAGAAGGTTTACTGATCCGTTATTCAAGAAAACCGTCAGAAGTTCAAAAAAATACATGACACATGATGAAAGCAATAAGTTTAAAATTGGTGACTTGGTTCAAATTAGAGAGTGCAAACCTCTTTCCAAGTCAAAAACATGGGAAGTAATTGACGAATAGTCATTATTTATAAGGTTTTTTAATATGATACAGATGCAAACAAAATTAGATGTTGCCGACAACTCTGGAGCTAAGCAGGTTCAGTGTATTAAGGTTTTGGGTGGCTCAAAAAGAAGAACAGCTTCTGTTGGTGATATAATAGTTGTTTCAGTTAAAGAAGCTATTCCGAGAGGTAAAGTAAAAAAAGGCGAAGTCCTAAAAGCTGTTATTGTTCGAACAAAAAAAGAGATACGCCGTAATGACGGAACAGCTATTAGATTTGATACTAATGCAGCAGTTTTAGTTAATGCTAATGGAGAACCTCTTGGAACTAGGATTTTTGGTCCTGTTACACGTGAGTTACGTTCTAAAAAATTAATGAAAATTGTTTCATTGGCTCCGGAGGTTATCTAATGTCTGCGAAAATTAAAAAAGGTGATAAAGTTTTTGTTATGTCTGGAAAAGATAAGGGCAAAGAGGGCGATGTTTTAAAAGTTATTAAAGTAGCTGAATCTCAAGATAAAGCACTTGTTCAAGGTATTAATTTAGTCAAAAGACATAGGAAGCCCTCTCAGGAGAACGCTGGGGGCATTGTTTCTGAGGAAAGACCAATTCAAATTTCAAATCTTATGATTGTTGATCCAAAAACAAAAAAACCAACGCGTGTTGGTTTTAAATTAGATAAAAAAGGTAATAAAGTACGTTTTGCTAAGAAATCCGGGGAGATCATAGATGGCTGATTCAACAAATTACACCCCTAGACTTCAACAGAAATACAAAGATGTTATTCAACAAGAGTTACTAGCTAGCTTAAATCTTAATAATGTATTTGAGGTGCCAAAAATTTCCAAAGTTGTTATTAATATAGGTGCAGGAAGCGAATCTGTTTCAGATAGTAAAAAAGTGAATGATGCGGCTTCAGCCCTTGAGTTGATAGCCGGTCAAAAACCAATAAAAACAAAAGCAAAAAAAGCTATTGCTGGCTTTAAGTTAAGGGAAGGTATGGCAGTAGGAGCAAAAGTAACCCTCAGAAAAGCTGTTATGTATGAATTTATTGATAGACTTGTTAATATAGCCCTTCCTAGAGTAAGAGATTTTGATGGATTAAACCCAAAAAGTTTCGATGGTAATGGAAATTATGCCTTTGGTATTAAAGAGCATTTAATCTTTCCTGAAATTAATTATGAGTCTGTTTCTGAAATTTGGGGAATGGATATTATTATTAACACAACCGCTAAGAATGATGACGAAGCATTGGCTTTGTTACAGAGTTTTAATTTTCCTATTAAAAAGAGATAAGGACATTATAGATGGCAAAAGTAAGCATGGTGCAAAGAGATTTAAAAAGAAGAAAACTATATTCTAAATATAAGGCAAAGAGAGAGAATCTTTTATCAAGATCAAAAGACAATACTCTTTCTGCCGAAGAGAGATTTGAAGCACGCCTGAAGCTTGCTCAACTTCCAAGAAACTCTTCAAAAAATAGGATTAGAAACAGATGCCTATTAACTGGTCGTCCAAGAGGTGTTTATAGAAAATTTGGTTTATCAAGAATTGCTTTTAGGGATTTAGCTTCGGATGGCAAGTTGCCTGGTGTTGTTAAGTCAAGTTGGTGAGGGTGTAATGAATATTAATGATCCAATTGGAGATATGATTACTAGAATTAGAAATGCTCATATGAGAGGGAAAGAACTTGTAGATTCTCCTTCTTCTGCTCTTAGGGTAAATGTTCTAGAGGTTCTCAAAGAAGAAGGCTTTATTAGAGGCTATTCCGAAAGTGAGAGGGATACAGGTCAATCAGAGATACAAATAGAACTCAAGTATCATGAGGGAGATCCCGTAATTAAAGAGATTACAAGGGTATCAAAGCCAGGAAGAAGAGTATACTCATCTGTAAAGAGTATGCCTTTAGTAAGGAATGGTCTTGGTATTTCAGTTGTTTCTACACCAAAAGGAGTTATGTCAGACTCGTCTGCACGTAATGAAAATGTTGGTGGAGAAATTTTATGTACAGTTTTTTAGTCAATTGAGGTTTTTAAATGTCTAGAATTGGAAAAAAGATTATTGATATACCTGATGGGGTTAATGTAACAATTAATGAATCAGAAATACTTACAACTGGACCTAAGGGAGAGCTTTCTTGTGAAAACTTTTCAGGAACTAAAGTTGTTCAAGAAAATAATCAGATAACAATTGCTCCAATTGATGAATCTCAGGCGAGTATTCAATATTGGGGGATACAAAGAACTTTATTAAATAATAATATTGTTGGTGTTACTGAAGGATATAAGAAAACATTAGAAATTAATGGAGTTGGCTATAAGGCACAAATGAAAGGCAATAATATTCAATTATCCCTTGGCTTTAGTCATGACATAAACTATGAAGCTCCAGAGGGAGTTAAAATTGAAACTGCAACACCTACAGAGGTTATTATTAGCGGTATTGATAAACAAAAAGTTGGCCAAGTTGCTGCTGAGATAAGAAGTTACAGACCTCCTGAACCTTATAAAGGTAAGGGTGTTAAGTATAAAGATGAGTTTATTTTTAGAAAAGAAGGTAAAAAGAAGTAATTAAAATGGTTAGTAGAGTAGAAATAGAAAAAAGAAAAGTACGTGTTAGAAATAAACTGAAAAAGTCTTCATCAGATAGAATGAGACTTTCAGTTTTTAGATCTTCTAAACATATATATGCTCAGGTAATTGATGATAATAATGGTGTTACTGTTGCTTCAGCATCCTCTCTAGAAAAATCATCATCTAGCCTTGGTTCAAATATTGAATCCGCTTCAAAGGTAGGATCTGATATAGCAAAGAAAGCAATTAAAGCCGGAGTTAAAGAAGTTTATTTTGATCGAGGTTGTTATAAATATCATGGCCGTGTTAAAGCTTTAGCTGATAACGCAAGAGAAGCCGGATTAAAATTTTAGGAGTATCCATTGTCTACACAAGAAACAAATCAAAGAGATGAGAGAGATAGTGAGTTTATTGATCGCCTAGTTTTTATCAATAGAGTTTCAACTGTTGTAAAGGGTGGTCGAAGGTTTAGCTTTGCAGCACTTGTTGTTGTGGGTGATCAGAAAGGTCATGTAGGTTTTGGTCATGGTAAGGCTAGAGAAGTTCCTGAGGCTATTAAAAAAGCTACGGATGCTGCCAAAGCAACTATGATTAAAGTACCCTTAAAAGAAGGAAGAACTCTTCATCACGATATTGAAGGAAGACATGGAGCTGGTAAGGTTATTTTGAGATCTGCGCCTCCTGGAACAGGTATAATTGCAGGCGGGCCAATGAGAGCTGTTTTCGAGGTATTAGGTGTTCAAGATGTTGTTGCTAAATCAATAGGATCCTCAAACCCTTATAATATGGTTAGAGCTACAGTAATGGCTTTAGGAAAAGTTAATAGTCCTAGGCAAGTTGCTGCTAGAAGAGGAAAGAAAGTAAGTGATGTAATTAACCAACGCATTACTGATAATGAAGTATCTTTATAAGGTAAAATTATGGCGACTAAAAAAATTACGATAAAACAAATTGGAAGCGCTTTAAGAAGAAGTCCTGATCAAAAGCAAACTTTAATTGGTCTAGGTTTAAATAAGATGCATAAAGTAAGAGTCCTTGAGGATACAAGCTCTATCAGAGGTATGATTAAAAAAGTTAATCACCTTGTTAAAATTGTTAATGAGGAATAGTTAAATGAGATTAAATGAACTTAGAGATAACCCTAATGCGCGAAAATCAAGAACACGAATAGGTAGGGGAATAGGCTCTGGAAAGGGAAAAACTGCTGGAAGAGGCCACAAAGGACAAAAATCTAGGTCTGGGGTTGCTATAAAGGGATTTGAAGGCGGACAAATGCCTATACACATGAGACTTCCAAAAAGAGGATTTAATAATTTCACCAGAAAAGATTTTGCTGAATTAACTCTAGGAAATCTCCAGAATGCAATAACCAAAGGCCTTATTGATAAAAATAAAGCAATTACTGAAGTGGAATTAAATGCAGCAGGTATTGTTAAAAAGAGTAAGGCTGGTATCAAGCTTCTTAACAAAGGTGAATTAAAGGATAAAATTGAAATTTCTTTATCTAAAGCAACTAAATCTTGCATTAATATAATTGAAGGTTTGGGCGGTAAGGTTAGTGTCTTAGAAGTTCCAAAGGTAAAAAGAGTTAGGAAGAAAGATGATGTCTCAGAAGAAAAAAAAGAAATAAAAGTTGAATCAGTCTCTTCATCTCAAGATAGTGAAGAAGTTAAAAATAAAGAGGTTGCTGAATCTTCAACGCAAGAAACAGCAGATAAATAATAATGGCTTCAGTTGCCGAACAATTAGCTTCAAATATAAGTCTCTCGGCACTTAAGAGTGCCACAGAGCTGCGCAAAAGGATTTGGTTCACAATAATTGCACTTATTGTGTATAGGTTTGGAACTTATTTACCTCTCCCTGGAATAGATATTGATGCATTACGTCAAATTTTTGAACAAAATCAGTCCGGTATAATTGGAATATTTAATATGTTTTCTGGAGGTGCCGTTGGACGTATGGCAATTTTCTCTCTTGGGATAATGCCCTATATTACAGCATCAATCATTATTCAACTAATAGTGCCCGTTGTTCCTTCCTTGAATTACCTAAAGAAAGAAGCTGGCGAAAGAGGAAGAAGACAGATTAATCAATATACTCGTTATGCAACAGTTTTCCTTGCGACTGTTCAAGCTTGGGGTATAGCTGTCGGCTTAGAGGGTGCAACCGGTGTAGTTGTTGATCCTGGTGCATTTTTTAAAGTCTCTGCTGTAATAACTTTAGTAGGTGGAACTATCTTTCTAATGTGGTTAGGTGAACAAATTACATCGAACGGTTTGGGTAACGGAATATCTCTTTTAATTTTTGCGGGTATAGTAGCAGAATTACCAAGTGCTCTTTTTGGAACTATAGAGCTTGGAAGGCAAGGGGCTTTATCAATAGGTTTAATGTTTGGTTTGTTAATTCTTGTTTTGGCTACAATTACTTTTGTAGTTTTTATTGAAAGAGCGCAAAGAAGACTTTTAGTTCAGTATCCTAAAAGGCAAGTTGGAAACAAAATGTTCGGAGGTGATAATTCTCACCTTCCTTTAAAGCTAAATACCTCAGGTGTTATACCAGCAATTTTTGCATCTTCATTACTTTTAATGCCTATCACAATNGCAAACTTTTCTTCAGGTCAGGGACCTGATTGGGTNAATAGCATTACCACTTTACTNGGAAGAGGGCAGCCTCTATATATGATAATATATGCAAGTCTCATAGTTTTCTTTTGTTATTTTTATACTGCAATAGTCTTTAATCCAGAAGATACTGCTGATAATTTAAAGAAACAGGGTGGATTTATTCCTGGAATTAGACCTGGAGANAGAACAGCACAGTATATTGATTTTGTTTTAACAAGACTAACAGTAGTTGGTTCTATTTATTTAGTATTGGTTTGCCTATTACCAGAGTTTTTAATTTCTCGCTTTGCTGTGCCTTTTTATTTTGGTGGAACGTCAGTCCTTATTATTGTAAATGTNGCAATGGANACTATGACACAATTCCAAGGTTACTTATTTGCACACCAATACGANGGATTATTAAAAAAATCTAAGCTAGGAAGCAGGAAGCGCTAATGATAATTATCCTTTTAGGACCTCCTGGAGCAGGAAAAGGCACTCAAGCAGCATTTATAAAGGAACAATTCAATATTGCTCATATATCTACTGGAGATATGCTTCGTGAGGCAGTCAAAAACGANACAAAACTAGGNCTTACAGCTAAAGCTATTATGGCAAGGGGCGACTATGTTCCTGATGATCTTCTTTTAGAGATTATTAACGAGAGAGTTAGCCAAGATGATTGTAAAAATGGTTTTATTCTAGATGGTTATCCGAGNAATGAGGTTCAGGCAAAATCATTAGANGCAATACTAGGTCAATCAAGCAANTCTATTGATTGTATCCTTCAAATTGATGTAGATTTTTCTATTTTGGAAAAGAGAATAGAGGGAAGGGCTCAGGATAATAACACCGAAATAAGGGAAGATGATAATTTACAAGTNATGAAAAAANGATTACAAGTGTACGTTGATCAGACTGAACCTTTGATATCGTATTATTCAAATCATAAAAACTTCATTGTTATCAATGGGATGAATGATATATCTAAAGTTTCAGAAGACATTAAAATTAATTTAACTAAACTGAAATAGTGTGTTGACTGTTTCGTTTTCAAGCATATAATCCGCGATTCTATATGGTTTCGCTTTTTTAGGAGGTTTTCTTGGCACGTATCGCAGGTATAAATATACCAACCAATAAAAAAGTTTTCATAGGTCTTACCTATATAAGAGGAATAGGACCTAAAGTCGCATCTGATATATGTGAAAAGGCAAATATACCTTCTGAAAGAAGAGTTAATGAGTTAACTGACTCTGAAGTCATACAAATTAGAGAAATTATCGAAGGTAATTACAAGGTTGAGGGTGAGCTAAGACGTGAAGTATCAACTAATATAAAAAGACTTATGGACTTAGGAAATTACAGAGGTTTACGTCATAGAAGAGGCCTTCCTGTTAGAGGTCAAAGAACNCATACAAATGCAAGAACTCGTAAAGGACCCGCTAAATCTATCGCAGGTAAGAAAAAATAAAATTTATAATTTAGGTTTAAAATAATGGCTGAAGATAAAAAAAGAGTGAAACGTCGGGACAAGAAGAACATTTCTAGTGGTGTAGCCCATGTAAATTCTACCTTTAATAACACTATGATAACTATTTCAGATGAAAAGGGCGATGCTATATCTTGGTCCTCTGCTGGTTTAATGGGTTTTAAAGGGTCTAGAAAATCAACTCCTTTCGCCGCTCAAATGGCTGCAGAGGATGCTGGAGAAAAAGCAAAGGATCATGGTGTAAAGACTCTTAAGGTTGAAGTTCAAGGGCCTGGTTCAGGAAGAGAAAGTGCTCTTAGAGCTTTACAGTCAATAGGGTTTACAATTACATCAATTAAAGATGTTACTTCTATTCCACATAATGGTTGTAGGCCCCCTAAAAGACGTCGAGTATAAGAAATAAAGATATTTAAATAAGAATTAATTAAACTGTGAGGTTAATGTGATTATTGAGAAAAATTGGCGTGAACTTTTAAAACCAAGTGAAATAAATCTTAATCCAGGTCAAGATCCTGAGAAGTTCTCTAAAATAACTGTAGAACCTCTTGAGAGGGGTTATGGTACAACTTTAGGTAATGCATTAAGAAGGGTTTTACTGTCNTCACTACAGGGTGTTGCTGTTTTNGGTATTAAAATTGATGGAGTTTTACATGAATTCTCATCAATAAATGGAGTTAGGGAAGATGTTACTGACATTGTTTTAAATGTTAAAAAAATAATTTTTAGAGCAGATTTTTCTGGTATCAAAAGGCTAACAATTGAAAAAACTGGTCCAGGTGTTGTTACTGCAGGGGATATAAACCTTACNGATGATATTGAAGTCATTAANCCTGATTTNGTGCTCTGTACTCTAGATGACAACTCATCTATTCGTNTTGAATTATCAATTAAAACTGGAAACGGTTATGTTCCAGCTGAACAAAATAGAGATGAGGATAGTCCAATTGGAATGATCCCTGTTGATAGTCTTTTTAGTCCTGTTACTAATGTTGCTTATAACGTTGAAAATGCCAGAGAAGGTGAATCATTAGACTATGATAGACTTACTCTTGAAGTTGAAACTAATGGATCTGTTGCCCCAGAAGATGCTGTAGCCTTTTCAGCAAGAATACTACAAGACCAATTAATGCCATTTATTAACTTTGATGAGCCTGAAGAAGAGATTATTGAAGAAGATGAAAATGAGCTTGAATTTAANGCAGCCCTTCTTAAAAAGGTCGATGAACTAGAACTTTCTGTTAGATCAGCAAATTGTCTAAAAAATGATAGTATTGTTTATATCGGTGACTTAATTCTTAAAAGTGAGAATGAAATGCTGAGAACACCAAATTTTGGNAGAAAATCATTAAATGAAATTAAGGAAGTTTTAACTGAGATGGGCCTCTCTCTNGGTATGGATGTGCCTACATGGCCACCTGAGAATGTTGATGATCTTGCCAGGAAAGCATCCGATAAATTTTAATTAAATAGGTAAAGTAATGCGCCATAAAGTATCAAAAAGAAAATTAAATAGAACTTCTAGCCATAGAAAAGCTCTTTTAGCTAANATGGCGGTAGCTTTAATTAAGCATGAGCAAATTAAAACAACTCTCCCTAAGGCTAAGGAACTTGGCCCNTACGTTGATAAATTGATAACACTTGGAAAGAAGGGTGATCTTAGCTCAAGAAGAAANTTATATTCAATAGTTCCTGAAAAACAATGGGGTTCTAAAGTTTTTGANACCCTTGCAGAGCGATACAAAGAAAGAAGTGGTGGNTATACACGTATAATGAAAGCTGGCTTTCGTTACGGNGATTCAGCCCCTATGGCTGTTATAGAGCTCGTTGATAGAGATGTTGAGGCTTTAGGACAAGATTCTGGTCCTGTTATCGAAAAAGATTTTGAAGAAATTGAATCTTAAGCTGATTTAATTATTTTTTGAACAACATCAATCTTTTTAGAATTAAAACCTGCCNTACAGTAAGAAAAATAATATTTAAAAAGTCTTTCTAGCCTATGATCAAACCCCAACTGTCTTATAGATTTAATAGAGTTGATGAAATCTTTATGCCAAATTTCTAATGTTTTTGCATAGGATTGCCCAAATGAACTTGATTGAANTTCTCTAAGTCCTGATTTTTTATAATTTTCATTTAACTTGTCTTGAGACGGAAGCATCCCACCTGGAAAAACATATCTTTGAATGAAGTCTACAGATTTGCTATATCTTTCATAACTTTTATTATTTATTAGAATTACTTGAATNCCNGCCATTCCGTCTTTGGTTAAAACCTCTTTTATTTTTTTAAAATAGTCTATCCAATATTTTTCACCAACAGCCTCAATCATTTCTATTGATACTACTCGATCGTACTGTCCTTTTAAGTCTCTGTAGTCACATAAATCAANAGAAACTTTGTCTTCTAGTCCTTGATTCTTGATTCTTGATTTTGCAAATTCTANTTGGCTAGGGCTAATTGTAATTCCNCTTATTTTACAACCAACTTTTTTTGCAGCATATTCTGCAAAACCACCCCAACCACATCCAATTTCAAGGATTTTATGATGTGATTTNATTTTAAGTTGATCTATTATTTGTTGATATTTNTTTTCTTGTGCTTTGCTTAGATCTTCTTTTGTATCTTTGAATAGACCGCTAGAATAAGTCATTGTTTTGTCTAGCCAAAGCCTATAAAAATCATTACCCAAATCATAATGATAAATAATATTTTTTTTTGCTCTTGATTTAGTATTTTCTCTGAAGAAATGAATAATTTTATTGTAAAGGATATATACCCTACTTCTTGGTGTAAATGAATCGGGTAGATTTGTAACCATAATTTCTAAAAAAGATTCTAAGTCAGAACTTGTCCATTCTTCTTTTAGATAACTTTCTGCAAAACCAAGATGACCTCCAAAAATTGTTCTTAAAACTGTTTTATAGGAATTTAGTTTAAGATCTGCATTCAATCCTTTTTTTCCAGAAAAATTAAGAGTTTCTCCATTTGGCAGTTCAATAGTTAGCGAGCCAAACTTAATTTGATTTCCAATTTTCTCTAAATATTTTATTAAAACACTCTTAATCATCGTTTAAAGTATACTCATTGTTATAAGAAATTTTTTTATATTTTGATTTTATATGCTTTACATATTTAATATTTTTTAACCACAAAAGCAATGCTTGAAAATGAATTCCAATGATCACCTTAAAGGTTAAAAGTGGATATAATAAAAAATTAAATAATAGATTTTTATCATTTAAATCTTTCGCTTTTCCAACGAATGATGCCGTTAAAAGATGCTTTTTTTCTGATATTTCTTTAATAACAATTTTTACTTGCTTGCTATTTAAGTCAGTCAAAAACTGATACTCTCCATCCATATTTATAAAAGGAGATACATGCATTAGTTTTTTGCTTTTATGATTAAGTTTTTGAGATTCATTGTCTAGCTTAAAAACATATGAATGATCTTCCCCAAATGTATTTCTAACCTCGTAAATAATCATTTTAAGAATGCTATTACTATAAATAAACCAAACACTAATTGGGTTAAAAACATAACCAAGAACTCTTGGGTAGCACAAACAAAAAATTTCTAAATTATCTTTATCTATCTTTTCTCTACTTGCTATTTCTAAAATCCACTCTTTAGGATTAGACCCATCTTTTTTGCCATGATCTTTAAAGTAAAATGAAAAAAAATTAAATCTATTATATGAAAATAAATTGCAGTTTTTTTGGATATTTTCAAGTTCATCAATATTAAATAATATTGAGTAAACTTTATAAGAAAAACTATGATTTTTTGGGATAAGTCTAGAGTGACTTACAACACCATTGTAGATAGAGCTTTTTATTCCCATAGAATCTTTATACCAAATTTTTTTGCTAACTCTACACTAGAATTTATTCCATCTTCATGAAAACCATTTCCAGACCAAGCACCACAATACCATGTGTTTTTATAACCCTGAATTTTTGGTAATTGCTTTTTAGAATCAATTGATCCTAGATCAAAAATAGGATGCTCGTAATCAATAATTTTAAAAATACTTTTTTCTTTTGGAAGTTTGGAAGGGTTAAGGCTTAAAAATAAGGGCTTACTATTATTAATATTTTGCAATCGATTCATCCAATAAGTAACAGATATATAATCCACTTTCTTCTTTGGAATATGAACATTCCAAGAGGACCACACCTCTCTTAGGCTTGGCATAAGTGACTTATCATTATGAAGGTAAGCTGTATTTTTATTGGTTGAAAAGCTGCTTAAAATATTCTTTTCTTTTTCATCGGTATCTTTAACAATTTCAAGTATTTTTGTCGGATTTGTTGCAAAAATTATATGATCAAATTGGTTTTCATTATTATTTGAATCTTTGACAGTAATTGAATTATTTTTTCTTTTTATTTCTGTGATGTTTATATTTTTATAAGTTTTTACTCTTGGGTTCGCATCTAAAAATCTAATTACTTTACTCACATATTGAATACTGCCATTTGAAACTGTTAACCATTTTGGCCTATCATTCTTACTATGTAATAATTTATGATTATTAAAAAAATTAAAGAGAGAAATAATTGGATAGTCCATAACATCCTTAGGTGGCATAGACCAAATAGCTCCAATCATTGGAAGAAGATATAAGTCTAAAAATCCTTTTGTATAAGGTTTATTTTTTAGCCAATCTTCTAGGCTTATTTCATCTAAAGATTTATAATTAATAAGATATTTAATATGAAAATTAAATATTGGTATTTGAATAATTGAATATAAAAAAGATAACTTTTTTGTAAATGTTTTCTTGGAAAAAATCGATTTTATATTTTGACCAGACCATTCAATATTTAAATTTTCATGCTGAATTGATAGACTCATATCACTATCTTCATACATCACATTAAAATATTTAAAAAACTTTATTAAATTAGGGTAATTTAATTTATTAAATACTATAAAACCTGTATCTACATTGATGATTTCATTCTTGTAGTTAATTTCAATTGTATTTGAGTGGCCTCCAAATCGATTATCTTTTTCATAAAGAACAACTTCATGGTCTTGTGAAAGGATTGTGGCTATAGATAAACCTGAAACTCCAGATCCAACAACGGCAAATTTCATTTAACTTCCTTAAGGTTAGATTAAATTACAATTAATAAGATTATTTGTAATTTTCTTCACTTATTGTTTTTTCAGATTTTATTTCACTAATTATTTCTTTTTTAACTTTTTGAGGTGCATCAACTATTGTTTCTTTTTCAATATCTTTTTCAGGTTTTTTTGCAGACATTGAGCTCCCTGTGTAAATTCCACCATCATACTGATTTGAACAACTTATTAAAAATAACGGTAGTGTGAAGATTGCTATAGATATGTATATAAATTTTTTCATAATCAATATTAGCAAGTGTCTACAATATTTAAAATAAAAAAATAAATAATTTGGCTCCCCAGGCCGGACTCGAACCAGCGACAAATTGATTAACAGTCAATTGCTCTACCAACTGAGCTACTGGGGAACAGTTTCGATATCTTCTAACAGAAGAATCGTAAATTTACTAGCTTGTTTTAAGTTTTATATTTTAAACTTTCACCATAAGTTTACCAGTATTACCGCCTGTGAAAAGTTTTTGGAGGGCTAAGGGGAAACTCTCTATTCCCTCTTCAATATGAAAAGGAGCTCTCAATTTTCCAAGCCTATAAAGCTCTAATAATTCTATATATGCTTTTTCATAATGTTCTTCAAAATGCATAACAGTAAAACCTTCCATTCTCGAATATTTCTCAGCTAAACGAAGATACAAGCTAGGACCGTCAACTGAATCATGGTGTGAATATTGCGATATAGCGCCGCAAATTACAACTCTGGCCCTATCACGAATATTATCAAGAGCTATATCCAAAATTTCTCCACCTACATTATCAAAGAAAATATCAATACCATCTGGCGCATGTTCTTTAATCTTTTCATTAATATTTTGATTTTTATAATCTATGGAAGCATCGACACCCACTTCATTAACGAGTACATCACATTTTTCTTTTCCACCAGCAATACCGATGACTTTTGCACCTTTAAGTTTTGCGAGTTGGCAAACGATCATTCCAACTCCGCCTGCAGCACCTGATACAAGAACAATCTCATCTTCTTTAACTTGACCAACATTGTATATCCCAAAATAGGCGGTTAAACCTGTAGATACTCCTAAAATACCAATTTGTGTAAAGGGGTCGATTTCAGGATTAGAGATTTTAGTAAAAAAATCACCTGGCATNGTTGTATAGCTTTGCGCTGATAAAGGACCGCTTACAATATCACCCTCAATGAATTTTTGCGACCTACTGAATATCACTTTACCAATACCCATAGAAGGAAGGGTNCCGCCAATTGGTGTTGCCCCATGAAAAGCTGTNTCATTTAAGGTTGTTCTGATCCATGCNCCTATCCCNAGTGCTTGAACCTCAATTAAAACTTCTCCATCATTAGGTGCTTTAGCTTTCTCCTCAACTATCTCAAAATCAGTTACCTTGGGGTTTCCATTCGGTCTTGTTTTTAAGATTATTTTTTTTGAATTTGGTAGGTTTGATATCTCTGACATATTTTCTTTAAAATTAAATAATTAAAATANTTAAAAGCTTTTATACTTTCACCATAAGCTTACCAGTATTGCCACCTGTAAAAAGCTTTTGAAGGGCTAGTGGAAAGTTATCTATTCCTTCTTCAATATGGAATGGAACCTTTAACTTACCCTGATTGTGGAGGTCTAAAAGCTCTTTGGANGCTTTTTCATAGTGCTCTTCAAAGTGCATAACAGTAAAACCCTCCATTCTGGCATATTTTTCAGCTAAACGAAGGTATAGGCTAGGACCATCAACCTCATCATGATGAGAATATTGAGAAATAGCTCCACAAATTACAACTCTTGCTCTATCGCGAAGATTATCAAGAGCAAAGTCTAAAATTTCTCCTCCAACATTATCAAAAAAGATATCAATGCCTTCTGGAGCAAATTCTTTAATCTTTTTATCAATATCTTCACTTTTGTAGTCAATTGTTCCATCTACACCGACTTCATTAATGAGGACGTCGCATTTTTCTCTACCGCCAGCTATACCGATGACTTTTGCGCCTTTAAGTTTTGCGAGCTGACAAACTAATACACCAACTCCACCAGCAGCACCTGATACAAGAACAATTTCATCTTCTTTGACTTGTCCAACATCATAAATTCCAAAATAGGCTGTTAAGCCAGTAGTTACTCCTAAAACACCAATTTGCGTAAAAGGATCAATTTCGGGATTTGTTACTTTAGTAAAAAAATCAGCTGGCATAGTTGTATAGCTTTGAGCCATCAAAGGTCCAGTAACCATATCACCTTCTTTGAATTTTTCTGATTTACTAATTATTACCTTTCCATTCCCCAATGCTGGAATTGTTCCATCTATTGGCGTAGAGCCATGAAAGGCTGTTTCATTTAAAGTGGTTCTTATCCATGCTCCAATTTCCAAAGCTTGAACCTCGACTAAAACTTCTCCATCATCTGGAGCCTTTGCAATCTCTTCTATAATATCAAAATCACTTACCTCTGGGTCTCCATTCGGTCTTGTTTTTAAGATTATTTTTTTTGAATTTGGTAAATTTGATATATCTGACATTTTAACACAATCCTCATTTTTATTTTTTTTATAAACTATATTTAAGTTAAAGATATTTTTTTCTTATAATTGAATAATTTTAATCTAATTAATATTGACATTTCTTATGCATCGGATAATTTTTTTTGATGATTAGCTCTGTATTTCTTTATTTAGTTTCAAAAGGAAAAATTTTGTTTGGAATTTTCTTTATGGCTCCAGTTTTATCTCAATTATTGAGTTATAGTAATATAGAAATAATTTTTGGATTTCCAAATATTATACCTTGCCTAGTAGTTGGTTTTTTTTGGGGTTTATATGCTAATATCAAAGGGCAATGGTTTTAATATCTTTGGAGAACAAATTGGATTTAGCTGAAAAAGAAATGCAGATTGCAAGGCAATTTATTGGAAAAACACCATGGTTTATGATTTTTTGGTGGGCCCTAAATTTATCTACTTGGTTACTGTTATGGCCATTAACTCTAATTGGTGCAATACCATTGTGGAGTAGCTTTCTAATTTCTTGTATTTGCTCCTGTTTGTGTTATTTACCATCTCATGAGGCACAGCATGGAAATATCGCAAAAAAAGGTTCCTCTTTATTTTGGTTAAATGAATTAATTGGTTACACATCATTAATACCAATAGTTTTACCCTACAGGTTAGCTCAAGAAACACATTTAATGCATCACTCTCATACTAACGATCCATTAAAAGATCCTGATTATTCAGTAAAGGCTGATAACCTATCGAATGCCTTATGGGTTAATTTATTCGTTAATAGGCACAAAGACCTTCCTTATTTGGAGTTTTTGGAAGAATCATCAGTTAAGGAAAAAGTTATAACTGAGGCCCTAATTACAAGAATCTCTTATTGGTTAATTTTAGTTCTTTTTGTATGGGCAGGCTATGGAGTTGAAGTAATGCTTATTTGGTGGCTCCCAAGACTTATAGGGTCAGGATACATTCAAATGACATTAGCCTGGGCACCACATTATCCTATGGAAGAGCAGGGCAGGTATAGGGATACAAGAAGTTTTAAAGCAGCCTTAGGCACTTTTTTAACTCTTGGAATGGAATATCATATAATTCATCATTTACATCCAGCTATTCCTTTAAATCTTAATCCAGCAGCTTATAGGGCGTTAAAACCCATACTTGAAGAAAGAAATTGTCGTTTAGACAATAATTTGTAATATTCTATTTAATAATCAGGAGGTTCAAATGAACATTTTTAATATGGCTAAAGACTTAAAAGGTATGGAAAAAATGATGAAGCCTGCCTTAGAAAAGTTTATGAAAGATTCAGGTTTTGTAAAAAAAGATGTCTTAGATAAGCTTGAAAAAAGAGTTTCGGAGCTTGAGCGTAGTGTAAAAGATTTAAATAATAGATAGATAATTATCCAATTATATCAATTATTTATATAATATATCTAAATAAATATTTATAATTAAAACAAGGGGTTAATTTAATGAATAAAGAAACAATTGTTCCTAGCGAGGTAGATCTTACGGATAGCAATATTCAACAATGCCCTTATAGCGCTTATAAAATGTTAAGAAATGAGGCTCCTGTTTACCAAGATCCTAAGACTGGTTTTTTTATTGTAACTCGGTATGAATATGTGAGAGAGCTCTTATTGGATACTGAGAATTTTAGTAGTTCTTTTGGAGCCGCAGCTCAAAAAGCCGAATCTAATATCAATTCTGAACATGTAAAAAAAGGTGTCGAGCTTTTTGAAAAAAAAGGCTGGGTCCCATCACCAACGCTTGCGGGAAGAGATAATCCAAATCATAAGGAGATGAGGAGTATCTTTGATAAAGCTTTCAGGCCAAGTAAAATTAAAGAATTGGAATCTGTAGTAGAAAATACGGCCTATGATTTGATTGATTCTTTTATTAAAGATGGTCGTTGTGATTGGGTTAAGCAGTTTTCTATTCCACTACCTTTAAAAATTATTGGTGTTCAAATGGGTATTAAAAATGATGAGGATTTGTGGAAGATTAAAATTTCTACAGATGCTTTTTTCCACAGAATTGGAATGATGCTTACTAAAGAAGAGGAACTTGAAGCCATTGAAAGAGAAATTGAAGGCCAACACTATTTTCAGCCTATTTTTGAAAAATTAAGAAAGGAGCCTGATGATTCACTTCTTAGTGAGCTTGTAAATACAGTTATTGAGGAGTGGGGTAGACCTTTAAATGATAATGAGCTTCATGCTGAAATGATGGCGGATACTTTTGTTGGCGGAAGTGAGACTACAACAAACGCTTTATCAGCGGGAATTAGACTTTTAATTGAAAACCCTGAAGTATGGTTGAAGCTAAAATCTGATCCAGATAAATATTTAAAAGTTTTTGTGGAGGAGGTTCTTAGACTCGAGTCTCCGGTTCAAAGTTTGATGCGGACAACGGCATGTGATGTTGATTTTCATGGGGTTAAAATGCCTAAAGGTTCAGTTGTAAATGTGCGTTATGCTGCTGCAAATAGAGATGAAAGAGCTTTTGATAATCCCGATGAAATAGACTTAGAGAGAAAAAAAGCTGGATCTCATATGGCCTTTGGCTCGGGTGTTCACCATTGCTTGGGCGCCCCCTTGGCCAGGCGAGAACTGTGGTGGGGTTTTAAAGCTGTAACTGACAGATTTAAAAGTATGAAATTTTCAGAAGGCAAGAATGATTTTCAACACCACCCTCATTATTTATTAAGGGCATTAAAGGAACTTCATATAGAGTTTGAAGCAGAATAACTCTAAAGAATTACATATAAATTCTTATGAACTATAAATTTAACAAAAGTCTTTGCGGTGCCTCAAGCTGCTCTTTAATGCATATAAGGAAGCCAACAGCATCTTTGCCATCTAATAAACGATGATCATAACTTAGAGCTAAATACATCATTGGTCTTACCTCTATTTTTCCATCAATTACAACCGCTCTATCTTGAATTGTATGCATTCCTAATATCGCCGTTTGAGGAGCATTTAGAATTGGTGTTGATAATAATGAGCCAAATACACCACCGTTTGATATTGTAAAAGTTCCCCCCTGCATATCTTCTATTGTTAGTTTACCTTCTTTAGCTTTTTCAGAATATTCAAGAATTGACTTCTCTATATCTGGAAGAGTCATAATATCAGCATCTCTAATGACTGGTACAACCAAGCCTCGGTCAGTTGATACAGCCACACTTATATCTTGATAACCATGGTAAACAACATCATTTCCATCAATAGAGGCATTTGCGACAGGGAACTTTTTAAGAGCATTGATTGATGCTGCAACAAAAAATCCCATAAAGCCTAATTTTAAACCATGCTCAGAAAGAAATTCAGTACCATATTTTTCTCTCAAATCTTTAATTGGCTTCATGTCAACTTCATTAAATGTTGTTAACATTGCTGTTTCTTGAGTTACTGATAGAAGTCTTTTAGCTATAGTTGATCTCATTCTTGACATTGGAACCCTTTCTTCATCCCTGCCGCTAAAATTATCAACTTTTTCTATATTTTTCTCAATATTGCCTTTTGATTTTTTGGTTGAATTTTCTAAGTAGTTTTTTATGTCAGCCTTTGAAATTCTTCCATCTTTTCCTGTTCCGCTTATATTTTTTGGATCAAGGTCAAACTCTTCAAGCATTCTCCTAACAGCAGGCCCGTGACTTTGCGAAATATCTTCTTCTTTAAAGTTTTCTTCCTCGGCATTTTGATCGGATTCTTTCTTTTCAATTACTGAAGATTCCTCTATTTGAGCTATTAATTCTCCACTATTAACTATTTCACCTTCATCTTTTATAATTTTTTGAATTTTAC